>JAYVVO010000156.1:0-5660 GCA_043786955.1 Saprospiraceae bacterium | reverse complement strand
CAAAGGAATTTTTGAATCATTATTAATTATCCCTAAACCACCTTCTTGCAAATAATCGGTTGCAGTATAATTAGGTTTAATTGTCGCAATGAGTTGGCTTAATAAATAATCAGATGAGTCAATTATTTGGTCTTTTGAAATGTAGGCTCTGATTTTAAAAGAAATGGGTGTCGGTGGCAAGTTTGTACCTGTCAATGAACCATCAATTGGTCTTATATTTCCACCTTGAATAAGTATATCAGTTCCGGAAGCACCGAATGGAGTACCACTTAATACATGAAAACCAGTTAAACTCAAATTAATACCACCTTGAATATTAATGGTATAATCCTCAACTTCGCCCTTAGCAAAATAAGTTTCACACGCTGTGGCATAACCACCCACTTTCATTGATACGCGCATACGTGTTACGCCCGCCGAAGCACTCGCAGGAATTAAAACGGATTTTGTAAATGGGTTTTTGTTTGTATCGCCCAAAACCTGTTCGTCGTCTTCAAATATATTATTCTTGTTAAAATCAATCCAAACCCTGCAATAAGCGTTTGGCAAATCGCCCATCCAACTCAAACCTGGTGTAACATTCAAATTATAAGTCTGACCCTTAGTAACTGTGGTTGAAACATCCGTGTAATTGGAATAGCCAAAACTTTTAAAGTCTTTCGATTTTCCAGACGTATTGTTAATAGTATTGAATTGTACATTTGCAATCCAAAGTTCCCAAGGTGCCGCGCTCGTTGAAGTGCAATAGCTTGATGTTTGTGAAAAACTTAATTGAAATGTTAGAACAAGGAATAGAATAGTCGAAAGTAATACTCGGCAGGTGCGCGTTTTTTTCATGATGGTTTGTTAAAAAAGTTTAAATACAAATTGTTTTTCTAAATAGCCTCAAAGTTTTATAAAAAAATTTGGGAAGGTGCTGTTTTATTTGAAAATTAAAGTTAAGCATTTTTTAACCAACTACATTAATTCATAACCCATTTCAACGTAAATAACCCATTTATTTCTTTTCTCACAAAACAACTAATCTTTAAATAATGATGTGTCGCTTATTTTTACATACACTCTGATTTAAACGCACCGTTGAAAAATCGTTTAGGTCGGTTGTTGATTAAAAATTTAGGTTAGTTTTAATTTTTAAATGATATTACGCAGAGCGGTGCAGCGCACCTTGCGTAATATCATTTAAAATAAAAAAATTTATAATTGAAGTAAATCGTTTTTCTGCGATTATAAAAAAATATAACTGCGGTAGGAGGAAAGTTCAAATAAATTTTTAAATTTGGCTTCCAATTTCTATAAAAATAAATTAAACATGAAAAGACGCATTTTCCTTTCTAATACCAGCAAAGCAATTGGTGGTTTGGCTTTAATGAATACTTTACCAACTTCCGCTTTTTTAGGTAAGCATCATTTTTTAGGTGCGAACGATAAAATTCGCGTCGGCGTAATTGGTTGTAAAGGCATGGGTTGGAGCGATACAACTTCGTTCCTGAAAATACCACAAGTGCAAGTTGTTGCACTATGCGACGTGGATAGTAATGTTTTGCTTCAGCGCAACAATGATTTAGAAAAACTTACGGGTAAAAAAGCCACAACACACGGCGATTATAGAAAACTTTTAGACAATAAAGATATTGATGCTGTTATTATTGGTACGCCCGATCATTGGCACGCGCTGCCGATGATTCACGCTTGCGAAACGGGTAAAGATGTATATTGCGAAAAACCACTCGGCAGAACCATTGAAGAATGTAATGCAATGCTCGCTGCGGCGCAAAAATATAATCGCGTCGTGCAAGTTGGTCAGTGGCAGCGCAGTGATAAGCATTGGCAAGATGCCGTTGATTTTGTGCGCTCGGGTAAATTGGGTAAAATCAGAACTGTCAAAACTTGGGCGTATCAAGGTTGGATGAAGAATACGCCGACAAAACCCGATTCACCTGTTCCGGCAGGTGTTGATTACGATATGTGGCTCGGTCCGGCAACAAAACGTCCGTTCAATGAAAATCGGTTTCATTTTAATTTTCGCTGGTATTGGGATTATGCGGGTGGTTTAATGACCGATTGGGGCGTACATATAATAGATATGGCGTTGTATGGCATGAATGCAAAAGGTCCGAAATCAATTATGGCATCGGGTGGAAAGTTTGCTTACCCAGATAGCTCGATGGAAACACCCGACACGTTACAAGCGATTTATGAATTTGATGGTTACACCATGATTTGGGAACACGCCAACGGAATTGATGGCGGACCGTACGGCAGAAATCACGGGGTGGCTTTTATTGGCAACAATGGTACTTTGGTAGTGGATAGAGAAGGTTGGGAAGTTATTCCAGAAAAAACAGATGGTAAACCACGTATGGAAACCGTTTCGCTCATCAAAGGCGTTGGTGGTGGATTGGATAATCACACAAAAAATTTTGTTGCTTGTATGTCCTCACGCGCAAAACCGAACGCCGATATTACAATCGCGCACAATACCGCTTTAAATGCTTCGCTCGGCAATATTGCTTTCAGGGTGAATAGAAAGATTTTTTGGGATGCCAACACACAAAAAATTATAGGTGACAAAGAAGCTAATAATTTGACCAAAGCTAATTATCAGAATGGTTGGAAGTTGTAATGAAAATGAAGGCATGAAGGAATAAAAGAAGTTGTAATGAAAAGGAAGGAAGGAAGGAATACATCGTTAGATTCCTCCAAATGTAAGCCTAAATATTTTTTCATTCCTTCATTTTTCATTCCTTGATTACAACACCTAAAGTTTTTGCAATCAAACTTTCGACGGCAGCTTGAGGATTTTCACTAAATGTATCGCTCACGCGATTGGCTAAAACGACTGAAACAGAAATGGCTTTATGTCCCATTAAATGCGACAAACCATAGAGTGCCGAGGTTTCCATTTCTAAATTACTGAGATGTATGTTCGACCAACTGAATTTATTGAGTGCTTGCACCATGTTTTTTTCCATTAAATTCAATCGTAATTTTCTGCCTTGCGGTGCATAAAAACCTGGCGTTGTAACCGTATTTCCTTTTCGGAAACCAGCTTCAACAAACAAATCAACGCGTTTTTTGTCGGCGCGAAAAACGTACGGCATCACAAAAAATTCTTCGTTTCGACGTTCAAAAAATTCGACTAATTCTTCAGCTAAGAGTAGTTCTTCTGGATGTGGCGCGTAATCGTAATAGTGCATCACATTATCGAAACCAATGGCGCGCTCGGCAACCAAAAAGCTATCGAGTGGAATTTCGGCGCGTATTGCACCCGTTGTGCCGATGCGAATAAACGTGAGTGGCGTAATTGTTTTTTGTGCAACTTTGTTCGCAACATCCCAATTAAAAAGCGCATCAATTTCTGTCAACACAATTTCAATATTATCTGTGCCAATACCCGTAGAAATAACGGTAATTGGCATATCGTTTTCGAGCGTACCAGTGCAAGTTACAAATTCGCGGTTGCTGACAGTGTGCTGTACACTTTTAAAATATTTGGCAACACTTTTAACGCGTTCTGGATCGCCCACCGTAATTATGGTTGGTGCAATGTGTTCTTTCAGCAAGTGTAAATGATACGCGCTACCATCTGCGTTTTGAATAAAATTTGTTGTCATTGAAAATCCTTAACTAAAAAAATAAGTTGTAAAGTTAACGCGATTCGATAATTTAGACAAAGAGATAATTAAATTCTATCCCATGAGCGATAGAAAAGGTTTCTATCGCTCATAATTGGTTTATATTTGAACGATAAAAAAAATTCTAAACTTTTCCTTGTTACTTATTCCCTTTTCCTCAATTAACTTCTTTTTCGTATCGCACGCGCTCTATAACAGCGTTGCCAAAAATACTTAAACCTGCACTGAAAATAACCAGCGACACTGTGCCGTACATCACCCATAAAAGTAAGGGCGCGTCGTTGTGTTTTTGGTCACTCGATTCTAAAGCGCAGCACAAACCAGCACAAATTAAAAGTAATCCGAAGGGTGCTTGGAAGCGCCATTTTTTGTAGTGCTTGTTTGTTTTATCTACTTTGACTTCAACTTTTTTTATCATCTTTTAAAGTTTTTAAAATTTGTTCCAAATCGGAAGGTGTATCAACGCTCAAATTATTGAATTTTGTTTCTGTTACGCCGATTGTATAACCTGCTTCAAGCCAGCGCAATTGTTCTAATTTTTCTGTTCGCTCCAAATACGATTCTGTTAAGCGACTCAAATTTAAGAGAACTTCTGCTTTGTAAGCATATAAACCGATATGTTTTAAAAAATATTGTTCTGCCAACTTCTCACGGCAGTACGGAATGGCTGCGCGACTAAAATACAAGGCTTTATTATTTGTGTCGCAAACTACTTTTACTGTGTTTGGGTTCGCTGCCGTTTCTAAATCTGTAAAACGATACGTTTGTGTAGCAATGTCATAATTTTTTTCGATGAGAAAATGCGCCAAACTATCAATCTGTTCGGGTGCAATCAAAGGTTCATCTCCTTGAATATTTACAACGTGCGTGAAAAGTTTTTTCTCTTTCGGATAATTGCCGCGCACAGGTTTTGGGTTTGTCGCGTCAAAAAACGTATCGAGTTGAAGTTGAGTTAAAACTTCTGCACATCTATCTGTACCAGTTAAAAGTTCTGCGCTTGTCATCATCACTTTGCCGCCAAAACTTTCGACGTGATCAAAAATGCGTGCATCGTCCGTAGCAACTACAAGCATATCGAGTATAGTACATTTTTTGGCTTGGGTGTACACGCGTTGTATCATACTCATGCCGTCAATCTCAACCAAAGGTTTTCCAGGAAATCGCGTTGAAGCATATCGTGCAGGAATTATTCCTAAAACTTTCATTTAAATAAAATTAATCTTACTTTTGTACACGTTTTGAACCACTTTGATAAAGTTTCGATACTATGCACACTATAAATATTTTTCCTCGACCAAAATTCGCCGTATTTTTATTTTTTTTTACGCTGGTTTTGAGTCCGCAATGTACATCAGCCACTGTGATTGCCGATAGCATACCCGCGTATTTGACGTATAAAGATACCGTTTTTATAAGTTTAGACGCTAAAACAAACGAAAAAATTTACGAACACACCATTCAAGAAGGGCAAACGCTCTATTCTTTAGCGCGCCATTTTGGTTTAAACGAAGAAGAATTATATCCATACAATCCGAATTTAAAATCGAATGCTATCGGTAATGGCAAAAAAATTCGCATTCCGATACCGAATGTAGCGATAAAAAGATTTAAAACAGCCAATTTTAAACGCTGGCAATACGCGCCCATTATGTTTCGGGTCAAACAAGGCGATAATATTTTTAAAATTGCTAAAACGCTTTTTCACATGCCCGTTGATAGCGTCGTGAAATGGAATAAATTAAAATCGCCCGTCATTACGCCGAATCAATTATTACACGTCGGTTGGATAAGCATCAACGGTGTTCCTGATTCGTTGCGTGCACTGCGTAAAACTAAAATTAATGCGCACGAGATAGCATTGAAGACAAAATTTGAAGCAAAAAAAACGACAATAACCCAACGGGGTGCCGCATTCTGGCAAGTTAAAGGTAATCCGAATACTGATTTATATTGCTTACACCGCACAGCACCGAACGGTAGCATCGTAGAAGTGACGAACATGATGAATAAAAAAGCGGTGAT
>JAYVVO010000155.1:0-5670 GCA_043786955.1 Saprospiraceae bacterium | reverse complement strand
TTGAATCTTTTCCAGAAAATTTTACTGCTTGACCGCTCGCACCTGTGCGTGTAATGAATTTCACACCTAGGCTACTCACACCATGATTTAAATACGGTGTAGCATCGTTGGCATTGCCATCGAAAGTGTAATTGGCAATTAGACCGGGCTCACCTGTATTAATAGCTTTTAAAGTTGTTGCAGTTACTTCGGCATTCGCTGATTTATTGCCTGCTGCATCATAAGCTAAAACATCGAACGTATAAGACGTTAGAGCTGTTAATCCGCCAACAAATTTTGCTGTGAGTGGCGATAAAATAGTATCAATTACGACACCATCTTGCGAAACAATATAGCCTACAACTGCTCTATTATCCGTTGAAGCCGTCCAAGTTAATTGTACAGAATTTGAACCGAGGGCAGCTACTAAATTTGTAGGAACTGTTGGTTTAATGGTATCAGGTGCTGCATCTTGACCCGTTGTAACTTGAATAGTTGACACCGCTGATTCATTTCCCGCAGCGTCAATTGCGCTCACACCAAAATTAAATGATGTTGTCGCCTTTAAACCTGTTAAAGCAGATGATGTTGTGGTAGTGCTCAAAATCAGAGCATTATTTTGATACAAATTGTATCCAATGACACCCACATTATCTGTTGAAGGCAACCAAGAGAGCGCCACGTTTGTGAAAGCAACTGTTGCTGCCAAATTAAGTGGTGCGCTCGGAGCTTGTGTGTCAGGATCAGTTGGTGCGGTATTTTGTAAAGTGTACAATGCGGTTACATCAGTGGCAGATAAAGCCACGTTATAAATTTGTATTTCGTCAAGCGCACCGTTGAAAAAATTGGTAGAATCAATCGGGTCGTAACCAATACCTAAAGGTTTTGTCGCGTTATTCAACGAACCAACATCAGCTTTTGTGTTTTTTAATACGCCGTTAATATAAATTTTATTCGTTGCACCGTCGTGCGTCATTACGACGTGCTTCCAAGTTCCAACCGTTAACGCATTGCCGTCGCCAGCATCCATATCTGAAATACCCGCAGTGCTGTTGGTTGTAAAAACAGGTTTGCCATGCGATGGTAACGATATTTTAAATCGCTCTTGATAACCGCCAAAAGAAAGTAGATACATTTCACCTTGTGTAGGTAATTGTGCAACGTTTATCCAGAAACTGATAGTAGCAGTAGGCGAATTGAGTTGCGGTGAATTTGCAGCTTTTACAACACTTTTATTAAAAGCGTATGCTTTGTTCGATTTACCGAAACGATCTTTTGTAGGTATTGCCGTTTTTACGTCAGCATTGTTTCCATAAGGCGTAACGTCAGCGCCACTGTTACTAAAAGGATAATTGGCTACCAATGTACTACTATAAACAGGTGCAGTGTTTTGATTACCGTACAAAGTCGAAACTTCTGTTGCTGATAAAGCTCTGCGGTAAACTAAAATATCATCTAAATCGCCTCTAAAATTACTGCCACCATCAATCGGGTTATAACCTATACCGAATGGATATTTTGTTTTATTGAGAGGTCCACCAGCCGCAATACTTTTTTTCAATACGCCATTGATGTATATTTTGTTGTTAACGGTGTCATGCGTCATTACTACATGTCGCCATACACCAACTGGAAGTGGTACAGAATCCGTATCCATATCTTTGATGCCGCCCGTGCTATTGGTTGTAAAAACGGGTTTGCCATGCGATGGCAAAGATATTTTCCAACGCTCCTGCCAACCACCTTGCGATAATAGATATACTTCGCCTTGTGCAGGTAAAGATTTTACACGTACCCAAAAACTTACGGTTACACTATCTGATTGAAGTGCTGGCGAATTTGGTGCTACTAACGAATCAACACCCGAAAATGTCAAAGCATTTCCACCTAAAGCGAAACGATTTATTGTACCAGTAGCTCTGCCACTCGCATTGTTACCATATTGCGAATAATCTTTACCGTCGCCATTCAATCTATAATCTGCGACGATATCGGTAACTGTACCAGGAAATTTTGCTTGTGCTGCATACAACGCTGTAACATCCGTTTCAGCTAAGGCATAATTATAAATCTGAACTTCATCCAAAGAACCGTTGAAAAAACTATTGTTACCAATCGGATCGAAGCCCATTCCAAGCGGTAAGACAGTGCTATTCAGCGCACCAACAACAACTTTTTCAGCTTTTTTAACACCGTCAATAAAAATTTTGTCTTTTAAAGCATCGTGCGTCATTACTACGTGTTTCCAGATTCCAATGGGGAGTGCATTGCCATCACCAGCATCCATGTCTGAAATACCTGTTGCATAATTGGTTGTAAAAACTGGCTTGCCATGACTTGGCAAAGAAATTTTAAACCGTTCTTGATAACCACCCAATGAAAGCAAAAATGCTTCACCTTGTGCTGGCAGCGCATTAACTTTCACCCAAAAACTAACTGTTGTTGTTGGAGAATTGAGTTGTGCTGAATTAGAAGCTTTTATATTAGAACTTGTTCCGTTAAACTCGTAAGCACTTGCGCCGTAACCGAATCTATCGGTTGTTGGTTTAACATTAGTTAATGTGGCGTGATTGCCAAACGCCGTTGAGTCAAAACCGGAACCATTAAAGGAGTAGGAAGCTACTTTACCATTAGCAAAAACCGGTACAGCACTTTGTGCCGTATAAAGTGCTGTGATTTGTACATCCGTCAAAGCTGTATTAAAAATCGTCACTTCATCCAAAGAACCATTAAAATAATTAGCAGTATCTATCGGATTCCAACCGATGCCTAAAGGTTTGGTTGTGCTGTTTAAATCGCCAACCACTGCAATGGATTTTTTCAAAACGCCATTCACATAAATTTTATCGTTTGCGCCATCGTGCACCATCACAAGATGTTTCCACGCGCCCACAGGTAACGACACGGAGTCGGTGTCCATGTCTTTAATGCCCGATGCACTGTTGGTTGTAAAAACGGGTCTGCCATGCGAAGGCAATGAAATTTTCCAACGCTCTTGCCATCCGCCGTTAGAAAGCAAAAACACTTCACCTTGTCCAGGCAACTTATTCACTTTTACCCAAAAACTAATAGTTGTTTTGGCAGAATTTAATTGCGCTGCATTTTTTGCAGTTATTGTGCTCTGTACACCATCGAAAGCAAAGGCACTGTTCGCAACACCGAATCTATCTTGCGTGGGTGTTGCACCGTTAATAACGGCGTTGTTCCCAAAAGTAGATAGGTCGTTCGCGTTACCCGTGAATGAATACTGTGCTATCGGGACTTGCGCTTGCAAACCCAAAGGGCTAAAGCCAAAAAGTAAAGGGCAAATTGCAAGTGTACCTTGAGTGAGGCAAAAGGCAAAATTGAACAAATAGTAGTACCTTTTCATAATAGAATGGTTTTAATGATACAATAAAAAATTAGTTGTTGGTTGATAGCTGACAGTTGACAGGTGTTGATCGCTCTTAAACTATCAACTGTCAACTGTCAACTAATAAACATTAGGGGCGAAATTTTACAAATCGCGTCGTAACAATTTGGTTTTCTGCTTGTGCTGTGAGGATATAAAATCCATTTTGCAAAGCACTAATATCTAAGTTTGTGTTGGAGCTATTGTCAGAAATAGTTTTGTCGAGATATACTTTTCCTAATAAATCGCTTACTTGTAGAAGTATTTTTGTATTGAATTTAAAAGGAAATTCTATTTTTATAAAATCGGATGAAGGATTAGGCGTGATTCGCAGTAGAGAGGCTGCGTGCAACGTTTCTACTGCCGTTAAACTTTGTTGGTATAATGCTTTTGCAGTTGTCGGCGTGAGCGCATAATCGTAAATTTTGACTTCATCAATAACGCCCTTGAAATTGTAATCTGTAATGTCTGGCAGCATTTGTCCGATCATAAAAGCCAGTGTGGTTGTACGAATATTGCCCGTTAGATTTTTGTATGCTGTGAGATTTCCATTCAAGTATATTGCCATTGTTGCGCCGTCGTATGTGGTAGAGACGTGATAGTTACTACCCGTAGTTAGTATATTTGGTGCGTCGAGATCGGCAATTGTGTTGAGCGTATTGACAGTCCAGCGCAAAGTTTTATCGGGTGTAAAAGATATTTTCCAACGGTTTTGCCAGCTTCCGTGCGAGAGTAAAAATGTTTCTTTATCAGGGAGTGAAGCAGCATTAAACCAACAACTCACCGTAATGGCGTTCTGAAAATTCAGTAGAGTCGTTGCATGTAACGACTCTACTTTTACATTTTGTGTGCCGCCATTAAAATAGCACGCTTTAAGCGGCGTACCATTTCTATCGGGCACATATACAACACCTGATGCTTGTCCATTCAAGGCATTACCGCTCACATCATCCGCATTATTCGAAAAGGGATAATATGCAATGAGGTTGCCGGGAACGGTATTGAAATTCTTGACAAGAATAGTTGTTGTCGCTTGCGCCGAAAGACCGCCATTGTCAGAGGCAACAACGGTTAGTGTGTAAATCCCTTCCGTGGCTGGTGCTGACCATGTAAGCGTTTTATTGGAATTAATCGTAAAACTACCCCCATTGGAAGACCATAAATAAGAAATGGGATCGCCATTCGGATCGGTAGCATTGCAAGTAAATTGCTCAACACCGTTTGTATTGGTGTAGTCAACGCTTTTCTGAATATTGCTAATAACAGGTGCTTGATTTATTTTTGTCACAACTGTTACGTCAGTCGAGGCGGTATCGCTATTTCCTTTTGTATCAGTTACAATGAGTTGAATTGTTGAGCCACCAAGCATGGCGTCTCTACTTATAACTGAATTTCCACTTCCTGAAATTTTTCCATTTGTCGTGCTCCATTTATAAATAATATTTCCGCCGTCAGGATCAACTGCCGTAGCATAAACTGTAGTAGAATCACCAATCTGAATTATTTTTTTAGAAGCTGCTAAAGCTTTTATCCGAACAGATTTTGTGTAAACATTTTTTGATTGTTGGTAATCAACCACAATATTATTCACCAACATTTTATTTCTATAATAAGAAATTTTTCCGCCTGCTGGCGTTAACGTTACTAAAATGGCTTGATTGGCTGGAATTGTTAAATTTATAATACCCGAAACATTTTTAGAAACAAAAGTTTCTGATAGGGCTTCATAGATATCGGAATTGGCGATGCCAGCATCGAAAGTAACAGATTTTGTTGTGCTGTTCGGATTAAATAAAAGATACGTCGGATAAGATGCACTGTGATAAAAATCTGTTTTTGTTACATCGAGTTTCAAAATTTTTTCTACGCTGGTTTCATCTATCAATGAACCTAAATAACCGATGGAGGAACTTCCATACAAAGCTAAATTAGTTCCTGCCCAACCGTTTTTAAGTGCATCACCTGTTGAAAAAGGCGACTGTCCTTGTAAAACTTGTCGCAATGCTTCATAACCAATGACATGATTCGGATCGTTTGCACTGCTCCACGCGGCAGCATCTTGTAAATTATCGGGTAAAAACCCTGGGTAATATAAGCGTGTAGCATTCGCTAAATTTAAAACCCATTTTCCGATAGCGCGTGCAAAACGTTTATCGTAGCGCACCATCGGCACGAGTGCTGATGCTTGCTGCACACCATTGAGTTGAAAAGCGTAATCATTACCCGCATCATTCGCTTCGCCGACTAATCCAGAAACATCAAATCCACCCCAAGTTCCTACAATTGTTCCCCATCCGCGT
>JAYVVO010000154.1:0-1920 GCA_043786955.1 Saprospiraceae bacterium | reverse complement strand
TTTTTAGTTAAAAAGACTCTCAACTGTAAATTTAATAAAAATTTTTAGTTTTATGTTTAAATATTTCGAACATAAAAAAAAATACCTTAATTTTGAATTTGTAAATTAATCATTAATTATGGTTTCTTTGCTTAGTACTTTTGATAATGGTGTGATAACATTTGATGATGGTTCAGTTGTTATTGCAACTACTTTGAAAGTTATTATTACTTTTTTAGATGAAGCTAATTTAAAAAAAATAAATACTCCCATACCTGAGACCAAAGGGGTTGCTGACCAAAAATTAATTGCAGCATTACTTTTAAGTTCGGAACAAAGTAGAGAAAGAATCAAACATTATGAAGGTAAGTTTTCTATTTCAGAAGATGTATCTAAGAAGAAAAGGGGTGATGAATATATTGAATCCAAAATAGTTTATGGAGGTGATGTTATTATTGGAACTCCTTCTTTGAATGAAAAAATAGAAGAAAAACCGAAAGTTAGTGAAAAAAAACGTCTTAAATATTCTGATTTTAACTTTGAAAAAAGTCAAAAAATTTTATCAAAAGTCAAAACTTCTTTTTCAGATGAAGTAATTGCAGAAAGAAGATTAGAATTATGAATATTTTTTTAGATAAATCTTCTCTGTTCAAACTCTATCAAAATGAAGTAGGAACAATTGAGTTAAAACTTTTTTTTAGTAACTAAAACTATTGAAAAAATATTCTTATCAAATATTACAAGAGTAGAATTTAATTCTGATATATATATATAAAGTTTCGAAAAAAAGAAATTTATAAAAATGATGTTAGTGAAATATTGAACGAATTCAACATTCACGTTCTCAAGAATTACTACACCATGATACCTATTAATGATGAGTTAATTTTAGAAGCTAAGTTTTTATTGGGTAAGTACGGTGAAAAAGGGCTGAGAGCTTTAGACGCAATTCAATTTGCTTCTGCTGCAAAAGTTAAGTCGGAGGTTTCAAAATTTTTTACGCATGATAACTTATTGTAAATTTTTTTTAAAGAAGAATTTAAAGAAATTTGATGCAGAAAATACTTTTGTTATTAAACAGGGATTCAGTGATAGGTAAGAGGAATAAGAAGCGAGCAACAGACTCAACGCTTAACTCTCAACTCATACAACTTTGTGTCTTTTGCCTTTTGCCTTTTGCCTTTTCGTGTTGTACCTACGAAATAAAAATTCGCGATGGTAAAACAGCATTTGAACGCAAACAATATGCGGTAGCAAGTAAGTTTTTTGAGAAAGAATATACAGCGACAACGTCACGCGTGGAGAAAAATAAAATCGCTTTGCAACTCTCGGAAAGCTATAATCAATTGCACGATTACCCGAAAGCGGAAACGTGGTTTAAAAAAGCGTATGACGGTGGCGCTGGCATTGAAGCATTGAAACAATATGCACAAACGCTTAAAAAATCGGAACACTATAAGGAAGCAATCGAAACTTTTAAAACGCTGGGCGCAGAAATCGGCTCGCCGTACGAGTTTAAAAAAGATATTGCCGCTTGCCAAATTGCGCAAACTTGGTTGAACGATACAGCATATTCAGGTTATCGCATTTTTAATGCGCCGTTCAATTCGCCACAAAATGATTACGCACCTGCTCTTTTTGAAAAAGATAAAATAGTTTTTACTTCCGATAGACCCTCCGCCAAAGGCGAAAAAAATTATAATTGGACAGGAAAAAAATTTGCCGATTTGTTTGTTGTAGAGACGTTGCATGCAACGTCTTCAAATCCTGATTTGCATGCAACGTCTTCAAATCCTGATTTGCATGCAACGTCTTCAAATCCTGATTTGCATGCAACGTCTTCAAATCCTGATGTGCATGCAACGTCTTCAAATCCTGATGTGCATGCAACGTCTTCAAATCCTGATGTGCATGCAACGTCTTCAAATCCTGATGTGCATG
>JAYVVO010000153.1:0-5686 GCA_043786955.1 Saprospiraceae bacterium | reverse complement strand
TTATACCTACCATGCGTGAAGGCGGCGGCGGCTCAATCATAAATTTGGCATCTGTAGCTGCAAGTGTTGGTCTTTCCGATCGCTTCGCTTATTCAATGTCAAAAGGAGCAGTTGTTGCAATGACGTTATCTACTGCAAAGGATTTTATAAAACACAACATTCGTTGTAATTCCATTTCGCCTGCACGCGTACATACGCCTTTTGTTGATGGCTTTTTAGCGAAAAATTACGCTGGTAAAGAAGCGGAAATGTTTGAAATATTGTCTCATTCACAACCGATTGGACGAATGGCGCAACCTGTAGAAATCGCTGCTTTAGCATTATATTTATGTAGCGATGAAGCAAGTTTTATCACAGGTACAGACTATCCGATTGATGGCGGATTTATTACTTTGAATAACTAAATCGCAAAACTCTCCCTACTATTTTTTATGATTTTTAATGTAATCCGCCGCGCGTTTTGCTAAAGCGTTTTGGAGTTGTAAACTTATTTCACCGATGGGATATTGGTTCTCATCAATTTGAACAACGGGATGCACTGTACGCGTTGTGCTACTCAAAAAAACTTCATCTGCAAAAATGACTTCATTGACAGAAATAGGTTTTACAATTGTTTTAATACCTAAAGCGCGTGCTTCTTGAATTGTATTTTCGCGCGTAATGCCTTTTAATGCACCAATACTCGATGTATAAAGCGCACCGTTCTTAACAATAAAAACATTGCTTCGCGAACTTTCCGAAATAAATCCATCTTTGAAGTAAAGTAAATCGTCGAAACCTTTTCTTTTCATCTCGGGTATTTGCTGAATGCTAAAACCATAATTTACGGTTTTAGTTTGGTACAGTTCGCGCTCGTAATTCACCATCATGAGTTTTAATCCCACTGAATTATTTACAAATTTAAAAGCCTTAGTAATGACTATCACATTCGGAACAGATCCTAAATTATAATGATCGGGACTATTGCCACCCGTAACAATTACTTTTATGGATAGTGAATTGCTATCAGAGCGTTTGACTAAATCAAGTATAATATTTGTAAGCTGTTGTTTAGAGTAAGGTATTTCGAGATAAAAATCGCTCATTGATTTGAATAGTCTGTTCAGATGCTGTTCAAGGTATAATGGCACACTATCAATAGCTAAAAAAAAATCAGTTACGCCGTATCCGCGATGAAAAGCTAAATCGTCAACCGAAATGACTGCTTCGCTGTTGGGTGTTATTTTTCCGTTTACAAAAGTGAACATAAATTAAGTGGCGCGTTGTGAGTGATGAGATATTTTGCAGGTCAGTAAATGATTTTAAAAACCACGCAAAGTTAACGCGGATAAACATTATTTATTGATAAAGTTATTTTGTTTTTTTTAGCTCTTGCCTACACGCATCATAACATCTATCGCTTTATCATTTTGTCTTTTAAAATTTCGCTAATAACTTTTTCGCGCAAATTTTGGCTGATGGTAATTTTCTGATTCCCAGTATCTAAAATATTGCCTTCAAAACTCTGAATTTTATTCTTGTTCACGATAAAAGATTTGTGCACTTTGATAAAAATATCTGTCGGCAGTTGTTCTTCCAAACTTTTTATTGTCATGTAAACCATCATTTTTTTTGAGACGGTATGCAGCATAACGTAATTCATCATCGCCTCGGCATAAATTAATTCGTCGTAAATAACTTTATCAATCAGGTTATCGCATTTAATAAAAAAATGATCGCTCGGTTTATTTATCGGAACTGTTGTAGTATTTTTTTGCTCGCTATTTTCTTTAGCTTTATAACACGCTTTTAAGAATCTATCGAAAGCAATGGGTTTTAATAAATAGTCTAAAACATTTAAGCCGTAAGCATCTACAGCATATTCTGGATACGCTGTTGTTATAATAATATGGGCATGGAGTTTGTTATTTTTTAAAAAATCAATACCATTTATTTTGGGCATATTGATGTCTAAAAAAACAATGTCTATGGCGTTATTTTCAAATAAAGTCATCGCTTACAATGGGTTTTCGGCTTCGCCTAATAATTCTAAAAAACCTATTTCTTCTATAAATTCCTTCAAAACTTTTCTGGCGATAGGTTCATCATCAATGACAACACATTTTAGTTTCATTGTAAATTGATTTTTAAAATCGTTTCAAAAAAATCTACTCCATTATTTATTGTAAGTTCATATTTTTGAGGGTAGAGCAACGCCAATCTTCTTTTTAAATTCAAAATTCCAATACCGTTTGAATTTGAATTTGGGACGTGTAGTTTATCGACTGAGTTAATGACTGAACAGTTCAAACTATTATTTTCTACTGATATTTTAATGCTAATTTCATTATCCTTTTCAGCAAAGTTACTCACAAATTTGAAAGCATTTTCAATTAAGATGACCAATAAAAGCGGTGCAATTTTTAAATCGGTGCTATTATTTTCTATTTTAAGAGAAACTATTAATTTTTCTTCTTTTCGCAGCCGATGAAATGCGACATAGTTTTCGATATAATCTAATTCTTTTTCTAAATGCACTTTCTCGGCAGAACAATCGTAAAGTTGGTAACGCAATAATTCTGAAAATTGTAAGAGAATATTTCTGGCAACTTGGTTTTTTTTATCAATATGCCCATAAATAGTATTCAGCGAATTAAAAAGCGCGTGCGGATTTATTTGCGCTTTCTAATAATTCAATTCATTTTTAATCCTTTCTTTTTCTAAAAATTCTAATTTTTGTTGGGTTCGCATTCTATCAATGAGCATTTTATCCAACGTAATTAACAAAACCCAAAGAGAAATATTGACGACCGAATTTAAATATAAAGTTGTGAAGTCAGCAATTGGAGAAGTTTTAAAATAAAGCAAATTCATTTGCGCTGCAACTAAAGCGCGTAGCCAAGCTGATGAAGCGATTGTGATTATTAAAGCAAATACAAAAAGAACGTATTTTCTTTTCAATAAAAATTGTGGTACAACTAAGTTATTGATCAAATAAAAGTCGGAAGTAATAAAAATTAAATAGCAAAACTGAACTGTAATAGTTTTGGTGAGTGAGAAAGAATAACTGTGAAAAACGAGAATCCACAACAGATAGACGCCTGCCCAAAAAAGAAAATGATAAAGAAAAATTCTACGCTTCAAAATATAATTTTTTCCGAAGGTACTTACATTGCGTTGGTTTCAAATCTTATTACATCATGTACGCCGTTTGCTTGATAAACGCTGTTTAATCACGTAAAGCCGTTAGTTGCTGTAAATATTTTTTGTGGCGAAATGAAATAGTGGAAGTTTGCATCATTAAATCATTATCAAAAATAAACTAATGAATAAGGTTATCAATTGGTTTCTAAATCCGCCTATTACAGGTCAATCATCCATTTTAATTATTCGATTAATGGCGGGATGTGTTTTTTTCTGGGAAGGCATTTTAAAATTTGTTTACGTCAATCAAGGCGTTGGCAGATTTACAAAATTAGGTTTCGCCTATCCTGGAATGACGGCTCATTTTGTAGGCGTTGCAGAAATTATCGGCAGCTTACTTTTAATTTTCGGATTATTTACAAGAATTACAGCTTTCTATTTCATTGTTCAGATGATTGTTGCTGTGCTGAGTACAAAAATTACTTTATATTATGGCACAAGTCCGTTACCGTTACCGCCTTCGCCACCTCAAAACGGCGTTTGGGCTGTGCTGCACGAAGTGCGTTCTGATTATGCGCAAATTATGACTTGCCTTTTCTTACTACTTGAAGGTGCAGGCAGACGGTCGCTCGATTTTATGATTTCTACTTCAAAGAAAGTTTATAGTATGAGCCGGAATTAGTTTCTCGCTCATAGTTGTTCGCTGTTCGTTAGTAGAGGTTCATTGTTGTCTAAGTGTTCAAATATAAACCCTACACTCAACGAACGACTAACAACGAAGCAAGCGTTCTATCATTCGCTAAACGCGGCACTTTATTTTGTCCACCGAGTTTACCTTGTGTACGCATGTATTCTATAAACGTATTTTTTGGTAAGGGTGTTATAATAAGTGGTCGAAGAATTTTTCCAGAGATAAGATCTTCGTAATAAATATTCTGTTTCACCATGGCAGCATCTAAATCAGCAGCAAATATTTTTAAATTTTTTGGTGGATTTTCAAATTCAATAAACCATTCATGATAGGCTGCGCCACCATCGAGTGGAACAACTTGCGGTGCGACATGAAACTCAACGACAGATGCAGAATGTTTTTTTACGGTTTCAGTCATAGCGGCTTCCACTTCTTTAGAAATGACGTGCTCACCAAAAGCTGAAATAAAATGCTTTATTCTGCCGCTAACTACTAATTTATATGGTTTAGTTGACGTGAACATAACAGTATCGCCGATATTATATCCCCATAAACCCGCATTATTATTTATGATGAGTGCGTAATTCACATTAGTTTCAACGTCATTCAGCGTTAGTCGCGTTGGATGTGGGTCAAAAATTTCATTCGCAGGTACAAACTCAAAAAATATTCCTGAATTTACATTCAACCACAACGCAGGGTCATCTCTATCGGTTTGAAAAGCTATAAAACCTTCTGATGCTGGATAAACTTCAACAGAATCTATAGCTGAACCGACTAATTTTTCTAAGGTGGCGCGATACGGCGCGTAATTCACACCGCCATACACAAAAACGCTAAACTCAGGAAAAATATCGAGAATTGTTTTTTTGCCCGAAACGGCTAACAATCGTTCGTAATACATTTGTACCCAAGGTGGAATTCCTGAAATCAGTGCCATGCGTTGCGATAAAGTTTCTTGTACAATCGCGTCGAGTTTCGTTTCCCAATCTTCAATGCAATTTGTTTTATAACTTGGCAACTGATCGCGTTTTAACCACGCTGGCACCATGTGATTCGAAATACCTGAAAGTCTTCCAGTAGGAATGCCGTGTATCTCGTCGAGTTCAGGACTACCCGAAAGAAAAATAACTTTATGATCGAGCCACGTCCCGTTTCCAGTTTGCGCGTAGTAATTAAAAAGTGCATTGCGCGCCGAGCCAAAATGGTTCGGAATACTTTCTTTTGAAATAGGAATATATTTTACACCTGACGTTGTGCCACTCGTTTTAGCAAAGTACGCAGGTTTGCCGCGCCATAAAATATTTGCTTCGCCGTGTTTGATTCGCTCAACATATGGTTTAAGTTGTTCGTAATCGCGGATAGGAACGCTTTTTATGAAATCAGCGTGGGTTTTTATCCCCCTAAAATTATGGTCTTTTCCAAATAGTGTATTGGTGCCGATTTCAATCAAATTTTTAAAAATTTTAAATTGCAAATCAACAGCATCGCGCGATGCGCGATCAATATTTCGCGCTGTCAGTTGCGCAAACGGAGAAGCTATTTTGGATTTCCACATTCGTTGTTCGTTGATAGTTGTTCGTTGATAGTTGTTCGTTGTTCACGGATATTTTACGTACGGGTAACTTTCAAAGTTCCCCGAACGTGATGCAACGAACAACTATCAACGAACAACTAGAAATAGTTTTTTTTTGGCACCGTTATATTCGGCGGTTTTAAATAAAAAGGTGTAAACGCGTCTAAATCTTCAAAAATATTTTGGTTAAATTTCTTTTCAGCCAAAGCTAAAAGATGTTTAGCAGAACAAAAAATCTGCGCATCAATGCAGTTTGAATAATTCAATAACCTTTTTGTTTTTTCTGCACCATCGCC
>JAYVVO010000152.1:0-5700 GCA_043786955.1 Saprospiraceae bacterium | reverse complement strand
AATATTTACCCGCACCGCTCAGTATTAATCAATACAGAACGTATGGCAACGCCGATTTCGGAACCGTTAAAGGATTTACGTTTCAATACGATTTGCGCCAGATAAATCATTTTTCGGCACTCATCAATTACACGTTGCAATTTGCCGACGGTACAGGTTCGGACGCAAATTCTCAAGCAGATTTAAATAAACAAGGTAACATTCGGACGCTTTCGCCGCTCAATTTCGACGAGCGTCACCGTTTTTCGTTTACTTTCGATTACCGTTACAACGATGCGAAATACGACGGACCGATTTTGTTTAACTCTGAGGTGTTAAGTAAAGCGGGTATCAATTTACAATTAACAACGGTGTCAGGCAGACCTTACACGGCGGAATCGCAACCGCAACCGTTCGGTGGTTCGCAAATTGCAGGGGACATCAACGGCACGCGTTTGCCTTGGACGTATAATTTAGATTTTAGGATTGATAAAACGATAACGCTGAATAAAACCGCAAAAAAACCTTTAGATATTAATGTGTATTTCCGCGTTCAGAACGTTTTAAATACGCTCAACATATCCCAAGTTTATACTGCAACAGGTTCAGCAAGTAACGATGGATATTTAACGTCCCCTTTTGGTGTGACAACATTGGCGAACACCGCAAAGGAGCGCGGTCAGGCAGCTTTGCAAGAATATCAAGTGTCTTATATTCAGCGGTTACTTAATCCAGATTTTTATTTTTTACCGCGCCAAATGTATTTGGGTGCGACGTTTGATTTTTAGTATGTGAGCTATGAGCAGTGAGCTATGAGCAGTGAGCCCCATTTGCAATACTATTAATAGCTCATAACTTAGAAGAATAAGAATAAGAATAAAGCATTTTACCAACTTGTAGTACTTCATCGTAGAGTTGTGTAAATTGGATTTCTGATATATATTGAAGGTCCTTTGAAAGTATGATTTGATAAAGTAATTCTGAATATGAGCCAGCAGCTATTTCAATAAAGTACTTTAGTTGAGGATTAGTATTTCTACCACAACCTTCAGCAATATTAGTTGGAATAGATGAAGCCGAGCGGCGAATTTGAGAGGTCAATCCAAAAAGTTCGTCTTTAGGAAATGATTTTGTAATTTGATAAATTTTGAGAGTGAGTTCATGGCTTCTTTTCCAAATTTCTAATCTTGTAAAATCTCTCACAGACTGTTAGTTTAGTATGTTTTTAGAGTGTAAGAATAATTAATTTTAAAGAAAAAATAGAGTTTTAATAAATTAAAATTGCTTAACAGCTAAAAAGTTTAAAACTGGTAACTCATTGGTCAAAATTATTGGTATGAATAAGTTTAATAAAGCACAATCTTTATATCGCTCATGGCTCATAGCTCATAGCTCTTGGCTCATAGCTATTTTTTCCTTATTCGTTATACCCTCCTTCGCGCACAACCCGTTGGATTTAAAACCCGGCATTAAAAAGCCAAGCACTGTTATTTCCTCGCGTTCCGATTGTGCGCAAGGCACATCGCGTTTTGATGCAGATATAAATAATGTGCGCGCAGCCTTGCTTTCGAGTGGGGATGTTTGGTGGGATTTAACGGTCGCACAATATGTTGTGCCGAAAGTTATTCCTGGCTCGGGTGCAAAAGCAGTATCTTCTATTTTTGCTGGCTCTGTTTGGATTGGCGGTGTTGACCAAGCGGGAAATTTAAAAGTAGCTGTACAAACGTATCGCACATCTACACAAACAGATTTTTGGCCGGGTCCGCTCACACAAAATGGTTCTACCAATGCTGGTACGTGTGCCAACTGGGATAAACATTTTGTGGTGTATGCAACGGATATTGATTCGATGCTTAAACTTTTTAACGCCGCTAAAGCAAAAGATCCGAACAATCCTGTTATTGATTGTGGCGCCGTGCCAACGGCACTCAAAGCATGGCCTTCAACAGGTAATCCATATTTTTTTGACATCAATCGCTTTTCATTGCCACTCGATAAACAGGGTTTAGCTAAATTTCACGACGAGAATGGCGATGGTTTATACGACCCTTGCACTGGCGATTATCCTACGATTGATATAAAAGGTTGCAACTCGCCCGTCTATCCAGACCAAATGATTTTTTGGATTTATAACGACAACGGTGGTGTGCATACGCAATCGGCGCGTTCGGTGGCTGTGCAAATGGAAATTCAGGTGCAAGCATTTGCATACAAAACAAACGATGAGTTGAACGATATGACGTTTCAACGTTACAAACTTATCAATCGCGCGAAAACGGATATTGACTCTACATTTTTTGCGATGTGGATTGATTTCGATTTAGGTTGCTATACGGATGATTATATCGGTTGCGACACAACGCGCAGTCTTGGTTATTGCTATAACCAAAAAGAACTTGACGGAACAACAGGTTGTATTTGTGATCAAGCAGTTGCGACGTATTGCGATCGCATTCCGATTATTGGCGTTGATTATTTTAGAGGTCCGAACGATGAATTTGGTAGAGAGCTCGGTATGTCCTCTTTCACTTATTATAATAATGGCGTTGGCGTTGGTAACCCTGCCGCAGGCACAACCGATCCAGCAACGGCGACAGAATATTACAATTATATTTCAGGCAGTTGGAAAGACGGTACACCTTTTACTTTTGGTGGCAGTGGTTATTCACCTAATACACCTGGCAAAAAAGTAAAATATGCTTTCACGGATGCACCCGATAACGTGAGTGGTTGGTCAATGTATTCGCAAGGTTTACCTGCGGGCGATAGACGTATTATACAAGCATCGGGTCCGTTTAAATTAAAACCTGGCGCTATTAACGAATTGATTATAGGTTTGCCATGGGTGCCAGAACAAAAATATCCTGGTCCGAGTTTGCGGAATATTCAAGAAGCAGACGACATTGCACAAGCTCTTTTCGATAATTGTTTTAAAATTTTTGACGGACCAGACGCGCCAGATGTAAGTTTTGTTGAACTCAATAACGAAATCGTTGCGCTTTTAAGCAACAAAACAGAATCGAATAATTATCAAGAAAAATATACGGAGAAAGGTTTGAAAATTCCTAAGACCGCGAAAGACTCTTTGTATCGCTTTCAAGGTTATAAAATTTACCAATTGCATGATGGCGATGTCGGTACTTCCGAATTAGAAAATCCCGATCGCGCGCGCCTTGTCGCTCAAGTTGATATTCAAGACAACGTTTCAAAAATTTATAACTGGACACCGCAAGAAGATCCCAATTATTCGGGACGTATTATTTACACTCCCGTTTTAAAAGTTAGTGGTGAGAATAAAGGTATTCGTCATTCCTTCGATTTTAAAATAGACCAGTTCGCAACAGGCGATGAAAAACGCCTCATTAATAATAAAAAATATTATTACACAGCTATCGCTTATGCCTTCAATCAATATGCGAAGTTTGATGAAAAAGTTTCTACAGGTTATGGTCAAGCCACACCGTATGCGGTGGGTAGAAGAAATATCGGCGATCCAAATTTTGGGGGAAAACCATATCAAGTGATGCCGAGACAAATTACGAACGTCATCCTTAATTCACATTATGGTGACGGACCAGTTGTTACGCGTTTAGATGGCGCAGGTAATGGTGGTAATTTTATAGATTTAAGTCCAGAAACATTAACTGCTATTTTAAACGGCACGTATGATGGCACGGCAACGTATGCACCAGGTGGTGCGCCGATAAATATAAAAATCACAGACCCGTTAGAAGTTATTGACGGCAAATACACACTTAATATTAAAGATTCTGATTTAACGGACAATGTGGTGGACAACACCGCGTATTGGGAATTGACGAATGACAGCACGAAACAAACCATTAAGTCTCAAACAACGATTGCGCAGTTTAATGAGCAAGTGATTGCACAATTTGGTTTTTCGATTTCCATCGCGCAAGTTGCTTCGGTTGGTACGCAAAGTGCAACCGATAAAACAAATGGTGGAATTGCTTCGCAAATTAGTTATGATGGTGGTGGTGGTGCAAATTGGCTCAATGCAGTTCCTAATAATGCCGCTTTTTATCCAGGTTTTAATATTTTTGGCTATATCAAAAATGGTTCTTCTGCCGATCCAGATTACGCTTTAGATCCTTTTAAAGGATTGAGTACACTCTCGCCGTATTTTGTGCCATATTATCTCTGCGATTACCGCTCAGCGAACGACGCTAATTCTATCAATATTCCTTTGCTCTCACCAGCGTGGCAAAACTCTTTGGGTTCTGCCGTGCGCTCTAATAATAATTTGAGTAATTTAAATAATGTAGATATTGTTTTCACGAAAGATAAAAGTAAATGGAGTCGCTGCGTAGTTGTAGAAACCGCTACACCCTATTATTACAGTGCGCCGAACGGTCCGCAAGTACCTACTGAAGGCAATGCAACGATGTTTTCTTTACGTAAAAAAGCATCCGTTGGAAAAGATTCAGATGGTGCAGGTGGTGCAAAAGTAGATGGCGACGGAACAGGTATGAGTTGGTTCCCAGGGTATGCAATTGATGTTGAAACAGGAACACGCCTCAATATATTTTTTGGTGAAAACTCCGCGTTCGATCCTAAAATTGGAATATACGATGCCGTTTCAAAAGGTATCAACCGCGATATGATTTGGAATCCGTCTGCGCAATACGTTTTACCAACAACAGGTGTTCAAGATTTAGCCTACAGTGCTTTCATAGGTGGACAGCAATATGTGTATGTTACACGCACGCCTTATGATAGTTGCAAAGATTACCGCGATAGATTTTCTGGCACCGAAGCGCGCAAAGTTGCTGCGCTCAGAAACATAACTTGGACGAGCATGCCAGTTTTAAACAACGGTTCTAAACTGCTTTCTTACGCAGATGGTCTGATTCCGAACGATGCTAAAATTAAATTGCGCGTTAACAAAGCTTACAGTGTTTTAACGGGTAAAGGTACGAATGGCAGTCATCCAGCGTATAAATTTAGCATAACAGGTAAAAAACCATCCGTTTTAACAGCACCGCAAACCGATTCGTCGCTCAACTTAATTAATGTTGTTCCGAATCCTTATTACGGTTTTTCGAGCGATGGTTATGAAACAAGTCCGTTCACAACAACGATAAAAATTACGAATCTTCCAGCTAAGTCTACCATAACGATTTATTCATTGGATGGTAAATTTATTCGCCAATTCAAACGCGATGAATCGCCTGCCATTAATGCTCCAGCGTATCAATTGGGTACATTGGCAAAAGAAATTGTACCGAACTTAGAATGGGATTTGAAAAACGATAAGGGCGTACCAGTTGCGAGTGGCGTTTATTTAATCAATGTGCAATCGCCACAAGGCGAGCGGACGCTTAAATTCTTTGCTATAAATCGTCAGTTCGATCCGTCGAAATTATAATGTAGTTGACAGTTGATAGTTGTTCGTTTACGAGTGCTCTTAGACAAATAACTATCAACGAACAACTTTCTACTAAAAAAAAAAATAGGCATGAAGAAATTTTTTACCATTAAGACAATGAGCCTATCCGTACTCCTGATAGCTCTCAACTTTCAATTGCTAACTGTCAACTGTATTGCAGGAAATCCTGATAGACAAGGCGAAGCAGGGGCTTATGAACTCTTGCTCAATCCTTGGGCGCGTACAATTGGCGTCCACATGACGAGCACCGCTTACGTAAGTGGTTTTGAAGCCATGAATATTAACATCGCTGGACTTGGCAGAACCAAAGG
>JAYVVO010000151.1:0-1930 GCA_043786955.1 Saprospiraceae bacterium | reverse complement strand
TGTGGTTTTTAGATTGCTTTGAAAATTCTAATTTCAATTCCTTTCGGTGCGATTAAAAGGCAAACGCCCTCCAGAGCCTAGGTTCTGGCTGGAAAATTTCAATTCCTTTCGGTGCGATTAAAAGCCGTTTTTTTTAACTATAACGGCAGAATAATATTTGCAAAACTACTTCAATAAGTTTGTATAAAAAAAGAATTTGATTCTTTTTTAACATTTTTCAAAATTTTCGTGTGTCAAAGAACTTTTCGTTTTTTGCCCAAATCGTCGAAGTCTAATTGTATGATTTTATAGGCGCAGCGACAATGTCATAAGATATTCATTTTCAATACTTGTTTTAAAATTTTAGCGCAAAATACTTTTATTTGGACTAAAATTTTAGATGTTTAAAATCAGCGACGACAAAAGTTTTGAGGTGTCTGAAATATAGTTGAGAACTTATCGATTCTCACAGAAAATTATCCGTAGAGTTTTTCTCTAAGCCGATGATTTCTTTTTCCAACCATTTTTCGTGTCGGCTACTAAAAATAATAAAACTATCTTCATTTTTATTTAAAATTTTTTGTGCTTCAAGTTTTAATTCTTTCAGTTGCACTGCTGTTAATTCGCCTTCAAAAACGGAATTTTGAATCCAATGCAAGTATTTACGACACAACTTGAGCATTTTAACAACGCGCTTTTCACCACAATCGTACACGGCAATGATATACATATTAGTTGATAGTTGTTAGTTGACGGTTGACAGTGTTCTTATAATTTGCCTTTTGCTTTTTGTTTTTACCACCAAATTTTAAAAGGTTTATAATCATCTTCAATACCTAATATAAATTTCTGAAGTTTGTAGCACTCTAAAAGAACCAAACGTTTGTAACTCACTTTTTTATTCAATGTCCTGTGATGAATGGTTTCTTTCAATCGTTCATCCCACTCTTTGACGACAATTTTTCGACCAGTTTCATTCAAACGGCAACCGTTGAGTTTATTATCGAAATGATTTGCCTGAATTTCTTTTTTATTAAGTAGTTTAAAAATCATTCTATCTACTAGAATGGGTTTGAAAATTTCGGATATGTCGAGTGCGAGCGAATAACGCCTGAAACCTGGCTCGTGCAAAAAACTGATCGTCGGGTTGAGTTGCGTGTGAAAAATGGTATCAAGCGTGAGTGTATAACTGAGCGAATTGCCGAACGAAATCAACGCGTTTATCTCATTTGATGGCGGTTGTTTGGTGCGGTTGCCCATCGTGAAATCGTTAATAATAATATCGAATGCACTATAATAACTGTTTCTGCAATTTCCTTCAACGCCCATGAGTTCGTTAATTTCTTTACAGCTTGCAATGTGCGTGCGGTAATTTTCAATGTTTGTGATGAAAGGTTCAATATCTTTACCGCGATTGTCGTAATATTTCAAATTTTTGATAATATTGTACGACGCACCTTCTATAAAAGCCTGCGCAATTTTTAATCGCTTGGGTTTGTTTAAGTAGGTTTTGGTTTGATCTATTTGCATTTTACCCGCCAACAGATACTCACGTGGCATGAACGAGCCTGTGTAATGTTCGTAATAATCGAAAAAATGGACACAAATTTCTGCCTTCCCCAAAAAATTATAGAGTGCTGAGTTAGCGTCAACTGTTCCGAAAACATATAAACTCTCGATGGTTTCAACGGGAATATATTTGGCGGGCTGTTCAACACCATGCACGTCGGTGGCGACGAATTGCAACGTGTTATCCTTTCGATTCATTCTGCCCGGATTAAATAAATAGTAGGCGCGCTTCATTGGAAATTATTTGTGTAATGCTTTTTTTACGATTCATCACTCACAACTGTTTATTCATCTGCGTAACAAAAATCGAAGTACGAACACGTTTTGCAAATAGGTTTATTAATCACTTTTGGGCAATTATCGGAGGCGATAATGCGTTCAA
>JAYVVO010000150.1:0-1931 GCA_043786955.1 Saprospiraceae bacterium | reverse complement strand
AACAGCGCAGGCACAGCTGTTAAAATTAAAAGCAATTACTACACGACAGACTATGTTTCGCAATCAACGGCAAAGAAATTTTATGCAACGGGTAACACAAGTTCGCTTTTGTATTTTTATTCTAAATATAGCCTCAACTCAAATCGAATTTTGTTGCGTCAAACAACGGACATTATAGATGGTGTTTCAACAGTGACCAATTATGATTACAACGCGACGTACGCGCATCTCAATCCAATTGGTATTCGCGTAAATGGTAGTAACTTTGATGAGAAAAAGACGGTGATTAAATACATTGACGATATAGACAACTCTAATCCAAATTATGGCGTAAGTTATTTTAAGTTACTCAACATGATTGGCGTACCACTCGAGACGCGCGAATACTATAAAGATAATTTAGTGAATGGTACAGTTGCAGAATATCTATATAATCCTGCACCCAATGCTATTGGTTATACAGTAAACCCGTATAAATATTATCGTTTAGACCACAATGGCACTAAAGATTTACGCGTCACCATCAATTCAATTGATCCCGACGGTAAGCCGACGCAAATAATAAAAGCAGGATTTGCTTCATCCACTTATTTTTATTGGACACCCACCAATTTATTATTCAGAATTACGGATAAAAATGCGCCTTATACCGATTCGCTTTCAACGTCTTATACATACATCGGAACGTCTTCGCTTGAAAGTTCTTCGATGGATGTAAATGGGTTGATGAAAAAATATACGTACGATGGTTTAATGCGACTAACGCATGTAGATGATAGAATGAATCCTGTAGATGGTTCGGATGTTCAAGCGACGATGGATTACGCTTACACCTATCGCGACCCGATCAATCAGAACTTTGTGCGCAGCACTACTACTTTCAAAGGTGGATTGAATGCACTGATTAGCGAGGAATACTCCGATGGTTTGGGTAGAACAATCGGAATGACGAAATATAATTACACGCCTTCGGGTTTGCAGCAAAAAATGAATGTTACTTACGATAATCTTGGCAGACAAAGTACAACGACTCAACCTTTTGAAGCGGGAACAACGGGTTACTCAACAGCACCTTCTAATATACCAATTGTAAAAACGCTGTATGAACTTTCGCCGTTGAGCCGACCAATTACACAAGTTTTTGAAGATAATACAATTGTTCAGAAACAATATGGTACCAATACGCTTGGGACAGGAATAATTGACGAGAATGATTTACTGCTCGCTAATGATAATGTGCGAAAATTAAAAGCATATCCAGTGCTAAACTTTCCTTACGCTGATATTACTACGCTGGATACGGATTATTTCGCTATAAACACTTTGTATAAAACGAGTATTTGGAACGAAAATGGTACACAAAATAAACCAGCAGCTACCACTTATAGCAATTGGTTTATTGGTCGCACCGATATTTTTAAAGATAAATTGGGTCGCACTATTTTAACGCGTAAATTTGTTACAGTAAACGGAAATATGGAACGGGTTGATACTTATTATGTCTATGATGATTATGGCAACTTAGCAATGGTTGTTCCGCCAATGGTTTATACAACTGGGAACACTAAAAAAGACATAAATCTTGCTTCTTGTTATCAATACAATTACGATAATTATAATCGGTTAATTCAAAAGAAAATACCTGGAACCGTTTATAAAACAATAAATTACGACGGGCGCGATTTACCAACACTCGTTCAAGATGGCAATATGCGCGCAACAGCGACTAATAAATATTTGGGAAGCAAATACGACGTTTTTGCAAGACCGATAGCAACAGGTTGGGTATATTCGAGCAATGCTGCGGTTGATGCGTTAAATCCTGTGGCGATTGCAGCAACTGACTCTCTAACGATGACACAATATTATCCGAATAAAAGTTGGGTAAAAAATCAAGGCGCAAGAGTTTTGAAAGATGGTAGTGTTTCAAC
>JAYVVO010000149.1:0-5705 GCA_043786955.1 Saprospiraceae bacterium | reverse complement strand
GTGTTCGTGAGCACACCCACGAATTTGATTGTGGCTTGCGACGGCGATGTGCCGACACCAAGAACGGTCACCGCAACCGATAATTGCGACGTTAATCCAAATGTCACTTTTGTTGAAACGGTGGATTCATCCGTTAAATGTAATAAAATTATCTCGCGGACATGGACGGCGACGGATAAATGTGGCAACGCGGCAAAATTTACGCAGACTATTCGCGTGAAAGATTCGATTGCGCCCATTATCTTTCCGCTCAATCCCGTTTTAGCCAATGTGCGCAACGGCGATACGATCACGATGAGCTGCGAAAGTTTAGTCCCTTTCACACTCAACGATTTCACAGCCACGGATAATTGTGGCGGTACGGTCATTCGCGACACAGCCAACAACAGTCCTGGTATTCATATTTTCTTCACCGATCTGGGCACGAAGCGCGGTAATTGTTTGACGGACGGATTTTTAGCAATTATTGCCTGCAAATGGACGGCGGTTGATAAATGCGGTAACAGCGCGACTTACACCATTTACATTAAAGTGGTAGATAAAACAGCACCCGTACTTTCGGCAGCGCCTGCAAATATTACGGTCAATTCGCCAAACGAGGTACCCGCAGCGGCTACTTTAACAGCGACTGATAATTGCGCCATTCCATCGGTGAAAGAAACAGAAACGCAACAAGCCACCGGACAGAATTGCGATTACGTCATCTCGCGCGTTTGGACAGCGACAGACGATTGTGGTAATATTGCGACAAAATCGCAACTCATCACGGTGCATCTAGACGTGACGATTAAAGTCATTCCTTTTAATGAAACGTGCGCGAAAAATGACGGTTCAGTCTTATTTGCTCCTACTCCCGCTTCGGTTGTTTGGTCAGATGGCATCACGGTTATCAATAGAAAAGATTTAAAAGCGGGTAATTATAGCGTTACCGCGACACTCAACGGTTGTACAAAAGTTCTGAATGTCACGATCGGTTTAGATTGTACGCAACCCGTTTGCGCACCATTTAATGTCACGATTGCAAAAACAGATGCTACTTGCAGCGCCGCCAATGGAACGGCAACAGTTTCAAATATTAATGGAGCGATAACATACTTATGGAGCAATGGTGCGACGTCACCTGCTATTACAAATTTAATTTCAGGCATTTATTCGGTAAAAGTTTCAAGATCAGGCATTCCTAATTGCGATACAACCATGAGCATCAGCGTCGGTAACAACACAACGAATTGCTGTACTAAAGCGATTGTGCGCACATCGGTTGTAACGGCAAAATGTGGTGATAAATCGGGTTCTATAACACTCGCCACAAATGCCGACGTCACATACAAGTGGAGTAATAATGCGGGTAACGTCAGCACGCAAACGGGATTAGCAGCAGGCACTTACACGATTACCGTTAGCTTGAACAATGTTGCCGCTTGCGATACCGTGTTGACGCTTGTTGTCGGAAACGATGTAACTAATTGTTGTACGCCCGATATTATTGCACAAAAAACAACGGTTAAATTACTCTCAAACTGTAATGCCAAAGCGGATGTGTGTATCGAAATTCCTTTCAACACCATCAATACTTTTACAGTAACGGATAACGGTGTAGCCTACAATAATGGATTCACAACGTGTAATCTCGGTACAAATTTACAAGTGGCGCAAGGCGTTCATACATTAATTTTCACGAGCGCGCAAGGTTGTAAAGATACCTTAATTGCAAAAGCAATTTGTACACCCGATTCAGTAACTAATACTTGCCAACCATTCTTAACTACGCACACCGCAACAATCACCAATGCGTGTTTAAGCGATTCGGCGAAAGTGTGTGTTGATATTCCACAAGAAAATATTACAAACTATGCCATTACAGTAGATGGTGCGCCGTACAACGCAGGCTATGAAGGTTGTAAATTCGATACTGTAACGGGTTACCAATATTATAGCATTCCGGGCAAAGGCGCAACGGGACCTTATACTTTAAACTATTGGGTCTATAACGGCGATTCGATTAAAAATAAAACGTTTGGTAACGTGGCAGCCTTGGTAGATTCGATGAACACATGGAATCCGAGCGGCAATTGGACGATTAATCCAGTTCAGTATTTCATTCAAGGCGGAGATCACACGAAATCGTATGGTGACATTCGCATTACGCAGCAGCAAACTTTATCGGTCGGTAATTTGCTTTTCAATGTGCAGCTATTACCGAAAGCAACCAATTTGTTTATCAAAAAAGGTGCTTCGAGCATTATCTTTAAAAATACGATAACAGGTTGTGCTGATACACTCTCCAGCGTTATTGCTTGTATCACGCCGCAGCATCTCGAATCTTTCTTAGTTGTAGGTCAATCAGATACGATGTGCATTGATGGCTTGCAACTCGTGGGCAGAAATTACAAGATAGAGACGTTGAATGCAACGTCTGTACCGTCAACGATTGCAGAAATGACAATTCTTGGTGGAACGACCTGTGTGAAAGCGGTTGCTAAAACGGTTGGTACGCTGAATTCGATTTATGTCATTGCTGATGAATTCGGTTTGACAGATACGACCTACATGACGGTTCACGTGTCGGAACTCATCGCTAAAGTCGGTGCGCCGAAAGCGGTGAACGATTTTGCGACGACACAAAAAGCGAAACCTATTATCATTGATGTTGTGGCGAACGATACGACGCGCACCAACAAGTTTACGGTAGCCATCGTAAAAGTACCGCAACACGCCAATGCCTACGTTAGCAGCGATTTGCGCATCGTCTATGAACCTGCGTTCGATTATTGCGCCACGACACCCGACCAGTTTCAGTATAGTATTTGTACGGTCGGTGGATGCGACACAGCAACGGTCTTCATCACAGTCAACTGCGATAAGTTTAAAATATACAACGCTTTTTCGCCCAATGCGGACGGCGTGAACGATTACTTCACCATCGAAGGCATCGAAAAATTCGCCAACAACTCACTCAATGTGTATGACCGTTGGGGTAACGAAGTCTATTTGGCTAAAGGTTATAAAAACGATTGGGACGGACAATGGAATCATAAAAACTTACCCGATGGTACCTATTTTTATGTCTTCAGCGATGGCGAAGGCAATAACTTTAGCGGATATATCCAGATACAAAGGTAAGCTGTGAGCTGTGAGCTGTGAGCGCCGCTCTCGAATTGCAGCTAAAAGCTAAAAGCTAAAAAGGGCAAAGTTGCACACTGCAACTTTGCCCTTTTTCGTTTTTAGTTTTTCGTAGAGACGTAATATGTTACGTTTCTACTTTCGCAAGCGTTAGCGATTGTAGCGACACGAGGGAGTTTACGACCGAAGTATAGCGGAAAGCGCGACGCGGGGCTAAGCTTGCGCAGCCGTTGCGCAACGCCCAAAAAAAGCTTTCTAATGGTTAATGGTTAATGGTTAATATCGAGCGGCATTAACCATTAACCATTAACCATTAACCATTACTTTTTCCTAATCGTCTCAGTGCTGCCAATTGCCGATACGCGGCACCCACTTCTTGGACGGGCGTACCAAAATATTTTTTCTGCCCTTCAATATTTTTCGTCACCCCCGTCTGACCTAAAACGATTGCTCCGGCGCCGATTCTAACATTCTGTGCGACGCCCACCTGACCATAAATTATGACATCTTCCTCAATGATAACATTGCCACTGATGCCGACTTGCGCCGCGATAAGGCACCGCGCGCCGATCACTGTATCGTGACCCACATGCACGTGACAATCAATTTTAGTATATTCTCCGATGGTCGTGTTTGTCGAAACGCCTTTGTTGATCGTGCACAGTGCGCCAATATCCACATTATCCGCGATGATAACCCCGCCACACGATTCCCATTTTTCCGATTTCGTCGCGCTGCGTTTAAAATAAAACGCCTCCGAGCCAATCACACTTTGCGCTCCAATCCGCACATTTTCGCCGATACGCGTATCGCTATAAATCACGGCTTGCGCACCAATCATCGAATGCGCTCCAATTTTTACGCGCGCCCCAATCACGGCACCCGTTTCAATGGTCGCCGACGGATGAATATCGCACAAAGGATGAATCGGAAAAGTGAGCGGCGCGTTTTGTCGCATCCGCCGCACCAACGCGTTATACGCCCGGAATGGATTTTCGTTATACAATAAAATCTTTCCTTCCGGCACATCACATCTTTCATTCACCAGAATACACGACGCCGCGCAGCGCAACGCCGTATCCATATATTTCGGATGATCGCAAAAAGTGATATCCCCGGCGCGCACGTGGTGAATTTCATTGATGCCACCCAGTTCTATTTCGGTAGAACCTAAAATTTCGCTTTGGGTTAAAATGGCTATTTCTGAGATGGAATATGGGCGAGAGAAATCCATATCTTTATAAATGGTTAATGGTTAATGGTTAATGGTTAATGGTTAATTATTAATAATTAATGCCGCTCGATATTAACCATTAACCATTAACCATTAACCATTAATTCATAACCAAAACTTTTTTTTATGATGAAAATTTACACAGATTTGTGCATCGCTATTTTAACTTTTGGAATTTTGCATAAATGGAAAAATTCTACAATGATTTGTGCATTAACAATTTCATTGTTTTATTCTTTATTCTTTATTCCTTATTCCCTTATCTGTCAAGATACCCACTTTTCTCAATTCACATCCGCAACGATGGAACTCAATCCGGCAGCTATCGGTATGATGACCGAAGCAGGTCGTTTTAATTTACAATATCGAAATCAATGGGCTTCTTTGTTGGGTTCAGGAAATTCTTATAAAACACTGGCTGCGACTTTTGAGCGCAGAAAAGATATTAAATCAACAGATTTTTTTGGTTTTGGTATTGGCGTTTGGAGCGATAGAGCGGGCGCTGCACTTAGAACCGATGAAATTACGGGAGGGTTTTCCTATGCACGTAAATTTTTTGGTAAAGAAGGCGCATCTCATTACTTGACAGGTGGTGCCGAAGTCGGTGAAAGGCGCGTTAGTCTTGACCTTTCCGATCGCGAATGGATTGGTCAACATGATGGCAATGGCGGTTTTGATCCGAGTAAACACGGTGGAACAGTGGCGTTCAGTCCTAATTACGCTACCGATATATCTATGGGTTTGGGTTGGTATTCCAATTTTGGAAATAACAAAATCATCATGGCAGGTTTTGCGCTTCATCATTTAAACAATCCCTCATACACCGTTGATAATGCACGATTCCAGATTTTATACACGCGAAGCACCGCACACTTAGCTATTGAATATCCGATTCGCAGAAACGTGACGTTTTCACCGAGTGTTTTATGGATGACGCAAGGTCCTTCTACTGAATTGACTTACGGTGCAAAATTAAAATTTATCATCATTGAACCAAACAGTGCGTTTGTACAAGTTGGGGCTTTTATTAGAAAAGTAAATAGTTTAGAAACGGGTTCTTTAAGCGATGCGATTATTTTTTTTGGAAGGATTGATTGGAAAAATTACGGACTCGGCGCAAGCTATGATATTAACGGAACTACTTTGAGAGATATAAATCCGAATTTTGAGACACTCGAACTCACGTTATCGTATCGGTTTGGTGAAGTGTATGATCGTCCTCATGTAGTTACACCAAGGTTTTTCTAGATTAATGGTTAATTATTAATGGTTAATGGTTAATATCGAGCGGCTCACTCAAGGTTTAACTGCATTAACCATTAACTGCATTAACCATTAACCATTAACC
>JAYVVO010000148.1:0-1934 GCA_043786955.1 Saprospiraceae bacterium | reverse complement strand
TTTTAGCAAATTTGTACGTTTTGCAATCTAAGAACGATGACACAAAACGCCTCACTTTTAAAGAAAAAGTGTACGAGTTGGCAAAAAAAAGAAATTACTCTTAAGAGAAAACCACAAAACTGCTTATATTTATACAAGAATTAATAAAACTTCCTGAAGACTTGGAGAAAATATTTCAAGATGATGTTAAATTAATCGCAAAACAAAATAACATGGCTTACATAACGGATTCGAGTTGAAGGTTAGCAGATTCAATGACAAAGGGTGCTTTTGGAGAATCGTATTTAGAACTTAGAGAGCATTTAGTTGTAGCCATAGTAAAACTTTATTCGCAATCAAAATTCAATATAGAAATGATTGCCGATACTTTGCAATTAGAAAAGAAGTATGTACGCAAGGTACTTAAATCAAAAAATTTACTTTAGTTTCATTTGTTCTTTTCAATGCGTCTTCCAAACATATTTTAACTATTTTCTTCAAAAATTACAAAAACAAAAATTTTGTAGTTAATTTTGTTGCGTTTAGAAAAATTACTTACTAAACAATATTATTTAACAAAAATTATCCTTTGGCAAAAGTTTTCAGACCGCGTTCTAACAATATGCCGCTTCGTAAAGAAGTTGAAGCAGAACACCGTATTAATGAATTTATTCGCGTCCCCGAAATTCGCTTAGTCGGCGATAACCTCGAAGAAATCAGCACTTTAAATGCTATTGTTCCACCGCTCACTGCGGGTGTTTATAAAACATCCGAAGCGCGTGTTTGGGCAGATAAAGCAGAATTAGATCTGATTGAAATTACACCTAACGCAACGCCGCCTGTGTGTAAAATTCTCGATTACGCTAAATTTCTCTATCAGAAAAAGAAGCGCGAGAAAGAAATTAAATCCAATGCCGTTAAAACGGTTGTAAAAGAAATTCGCTTCACTGCTGAAACGGGTGAGCATGACATTGATTTCAAAGTGCGTCATGCCATTGAATTTTTAGGCGACGGCGCGCGCGTTCGTGCTTATGTTCAGTTTAAAGGTCGTGGTATAACTTTTAAAGACCGTGGTAATTTAGTATTGCTGCGTTTCTTAGAAGCACTGACAGAACATGGTATTCCAGAATCTTTACCGATCATGGAAGGTAAGCGGATGACTGTAAACATTCTTCCTAAAAAGAAAAAATAGAATTTAGTGCAAAAAGTGCGCAACTTTGTTGTAAATTAAACTTGCAACGCTTATTTTTGCGCCTCAATTAAAAGAGTATGCCTAAGATTAAAACAAATTCGAGCGCAAAGAAGCGTTTCAAGGTTACTGGTTCGGGTAAAGTAAAATTTGCACACGCCAATCACCGTCACTTGATGCGCAAAAAATCGCACCGCCAAAAAGATGCTATTTTGGGTACTGCTATCATTTCAAAAGTTGATACGCCGCGCGCACTCACTTTATTAGGAAAAGGTAGCAATAGCTAATTTTCTTTTCAGTTAGTCATTTTTTTTATTTAACGAGAGCAAAGGTTAGAGCGATATTTTGTATCCCCTTTGTTGCACTAAAATTTTTATATGCCACGTTCCGTCAATTCTGTTGCTTCGCGCAACCGTCGTCGTAAAATCCTCAAAGCAGCCAAAGGTTATTTTGGTGCACGTTCAAAAGTTTATACCGTTGCTAAAAACGCGGTTGATCATGCTAATGCTTATGCCTACATTGGTCGTAAATTAAAAAAGCGTGCGTTTCGTCGCCTTTGGATTGCACGTATCAATGCGGCGAGTCGTCAATTAGGTTTAAGCTATTCAGTATTCATGCACAAAATGAAATTGGGTGGCGTTGAATTGAATCGCAAAGTTCTTGCTGATTTAGCCTTGAACAATCCTGCAGCTTTCAAAACTGTTTTCGATCAAGTGTCGAAGTAAATTTATAGTTTTTCCATAAAAAAAGCCATCGCAATGCGATG
>JAYVVO010000147.1:0-5721 GCA_043786955.1 Saprospiraceae bacterium | reverse complement strand
AGGATTCATGCACAGTGCGCGGTTCGTAAAAATTAAAATTGCGCGCAATTTCTTCTTTCGTAAAATCATCCTCGAAGAAATATAAACCTTGTAAAACGTCGGCTTGTTTTATAAAAGGCGAACGCAAAATTCTATCCCAAGACCATTTTTGATTAATCGGGCGTTGCTCTGGTTTTAAATCAGCAACGGTCAGCATTTCTTTATCTAAATAATCTTCTTGCTGCAACCATATTTCACGCTTTTCATCGCGTGGGAAATACATATTGTTTATGATTTTGTGCCAATCATTTAATTCCGTCGCCGCATCAAATTTTGTACTTTTTACAATTTCTTCAAATCGCGCTTCGTGTTTTAGATGCACGTATTCAATCGCTTCCGAGCAATATTTTAAACACCACACCGCCAAATAATTGGTATACCAATTATTACCCACATTGTTTTCGTATTCGTTCGGTCCTGTAACACCGAGCATCACAAATTTATTTTTTTGTTCCGAGAACGTGATACGCTGCTTCCAAAATCGCGCAATACCGATTAAAACTTCGAGTCCATGCTCTGCGAGATATTTTTTATCGCTTGTGTAATTAATGTAATCGTAAATTCCGTAAGCAATCGCGCCATTGCGGTGTATTTCTTCAAAAGTAATTTCCCATTCGTTGTGGCATTCTTCACCGTTAATTGTCACCATCGGATACAGTGCTGCACCATCCGAGAATCCTAATTTTTCGGCATTTTCAATCGCTTTTTGCAAATGGTTGTACCGATAAACTAATAAATTGCGCGCCACTTTTTCGTCGCTGTTGCTTAAATAAAACGGTAAGCAATACGCTTCGGTATCCCAATAAGTTGAGCCGCCATATTTTTCGCCAGTAAATCCTTTTGGTCCGATGTTCAGACGTGCATCTTCGCCTGTATAGGTTTGTAAAAGTTGAAAAATATTGAACCGAATCCCTTGTTGCGCTGCAACATCGCCTTCAATAATAATATCCGATTTTTCCCAACGCGCGCGCCAAGCAGCAGTGTGTGAATCGAACAGATTTAAATAACCCGATCCAGCTAAATTTTTAAGTTTTTGCTGCGCTAATCGCAGTAAATCTTCTTTGGGATAATTTTCAGAGCTCAGAACTACTGCAATTTTTTCAAGACTGGCAGATTCGCCTTCTTTCACATCAACAGAAACGGAATGCGAAGCAAATTTTTCTTTTTTAACACGCTCTGAAGTAAAATCTTTAATTTCAGCACCGTTATGACGCAATTTAAATTGTGTACCTGTAACTACTTGAAACGCCGTTTTTTTTGTTTCGCAAATAATATATGCTGCATCATTTTTAACTAATTTTTTAACTTCCGTCCAAAAAGTATCGCCGTAATTCGCATCCTGATTTTTTACATCGCCGTTCAACGTAGGTATAAAAGTTATTTTTCCAGAAAAATTGACTGCCTTAACGTTGTAATACAAAGCACCACATTCATCATTCGAGACGGAACAAAAACGTTGCGCATGAATACTAATAATCTTTCCAGATTGCAACTTCAAAGTTGTTTTACGTTCTAAATAACCTTCCTGCATATTCAGAACGCGTGAAAAAGATTGTACTTCTGCAGCGGTATGCAAATCAACTTCTTCGTTATCAATCAAAACACGCACGCCATTCCATTGTGGTGCGTTCAAAACTTTAGCAAAGTATTCGGGATAACCATTTTTCCACCAACCTACGCGTGTTTTATCTGGATAGTAAATGCCCGCAACATAATTACCCTGAAGCGTTTCTCCAGTATATGTCTCTTCAAAATTGGCGCGCTGTCCCATTCTGCCGTTACCGAGCGAGCAAAGGCTTTCCGAAACTTTATTATTATGTTCCGACCAACTATTTTCAATAATCTGCCAAGGATGATGTTGAATGTAATTCTTCATAAATCTAATTTAGTTGACAGTTGACAGTTGACAGTTGACAGTTCCGACAAACATCTGTCAACTGTCAACTATCAACTGTCAACTATTTAGTTCCTGCGTTTAATGCTTCTAAAATTTCTTTGTATTCAATGTATTCAAAACCAGGAATAATAATTTGTGCCTCTTCTAATGCATCGCTATTGCCAACTCCGACAGTATAAAATCCACCTTTGAGTGCCGCTTCAATACCTTTTTGTGCATCTTCAAAAACGATACACTCTTTCGGTTTTGCTTTAACGGCTTCAGCACCTAATAAAAATACTTCTGGATCGGGTTTGCTTTTCGTGGTTTTCGTGCCGTCAATGATGGCGTCGAAATAATCCGTAATGCCAATTTTATCGAGAATGATTTGCGCGTTCTTACTCGCTGAACCTAAAACGATTTTAATTTTTTTCTTTTTTAATTCGTCTAAAAAGTTTTTTACACCTGGCAAAATTTCTTCGGGAGTCATTCGAGTGATATAATCCAGATACCATTCATTTTTCATATCAGCTAAACGCTCTAATTCTGCTTCATCGGTAATTTCTTTTTTCCCCCATTGCAAAATAAGTTTTAGCGATTCCGTTCTACTAACTCCTTTTAGTTTTTCGTTATCTTCTTCCGTAAAATCGAAACCTAATTCGTTCGCAAGTCTGCGCCATGCTTTAAAATGATATTTCGCTGTATCGCATATAACACCATCTAAATCAAAAATACAAGTCGAGTTTTTTAGCATAAATACATTCTAAGTTATCTAAGTTTGTTGGTTTTAATCTTAACTTTGATTCGAGGCGTAAATTAAACGCAATTTTAACAAACGAAAAAGCCTCTCATTGGTTTAAAATCAAGAACTCAAATTTATTTTAAAAAATATGCTCAAATCGTTCAAGGCTTACATTAAAAAATACCAGTTGTTCCGTAAAGACCAAAAATTATTGGTTGCCGTGAGTGGTGGAATAGATTCAATGGTGTTGTGTCATTTGCTCGAGCGATGTGGCTATACTTTCGCGATTGCTCATTGCAATTTTCAGTTGCGCGACGCGGAATCTAACGCAGATGCAGATTTTGTAAATGCTTTTGCGCAACAACTAAACGTTCCATATTTTGAAACGAAATTTAATACTTCCGACTACGCCAAAAAAAATAAAATTGGTATTCAAGAAGCCGCGCGCATTTTGCGATACGAATTTTTTTACAGTATTTTAAAAGCGCGCAAAATTGATTTACTTTTAACTGCTCACCACGCGAACGATAATATCGAAACTGTTTTGCACCATTTCATGCGCGGCAGTGGTTGGCAAGGTTTAAGCGGCATTGCTAATCGAGATGAAGAATTAATTCGACCTTTGCTTTGGGCGACAAAAAAAGAAATTACCGACTACGCAGCGTTTAATAAAATTAATTACCGCGAAGATTCATCGAACGCAACAGATAAATATACGCGCAACGCACTGCGACTAAACATTATTCCAGAAATGGAAAAAATTAATCCGAATTTTGTAACGGCGAGTATAAAAACGATTGAATACCTTCGCGATAGTTACGCGTTGTTCAGTTCGTTCATTGAATCGCTGCGGATGGATTACGTGACTTTGCTTTCAGAAAATTCAATTCAGATTAACACGTCTTTCTTACCACACTTTCCATCGCCGCATATTATTTTATACGAATTTTTAAAACGATTTGATTTTAACGCGACGCAAGTTGAAAATATTACCGACGCTTGTTTTGAAAATAATACAGAATCAAAAATATTTTTCAGCAAAGGGTTTGAAGCAGAAATAAAAAATAAATTTATCACCGTTAGACAAAAAATAAAAATTTCGGAATTACAAAACGCGATGGAGATTTTTGATTTTGAAAAAAAAATTGATTTTCAAAATCATGAAATTAGTTTTAAAGTTTTGAATTTAGAGAATAAAAGCGAGGGTTCATACTTGGACACATTCAAACCGAATGCAAAAACAATTTACATTGATTTCGATAAAATTATTTTTCCACTCTCGCTGCGAAATATAAAAACAGGCGATACTTTTTTTCCTTTTGGTTTAAAGGGTAAATCGAAAAAAGTAAGTGAAATGATTAAGCCGCTCAAACTTTCTAAATTTGAAAAAGAAAAGCAAATTGTTTTATTGAATGGTAACGACGAAATTATTTGGTTGTTGGGCGTTCGAAGTGATGAGCGATTTGCAATTAGTGAAGGGACAACAAAAATTGCGAAAATTTATTTATAGTGCGGTAATTAAAAGTTTACAAATTTGCTTTAACACCAAAAGTCAAACCTGAAGTGAAGTTTTTGAAATAATTGTCTGGATGTACTCGAATTGATAAATCAGAAAAAAGTATTAATTTATCTTTCAATAAATATTCTAAACCTCCGCCAATTGTTGGATAAAATAGTAATACTCCACTATTTTCATTATTAGAATAATATTTCCTGCTGTTAATTAATTAGCGGGTTAAATTGTTCGTTATTTTATCAATTGAATTGTGATAGACCCTAAAAGTATTTCCAATAAATAAATATTTCTTCAACTTTTCCCATTTATGAGTCTTAAATGTAAATTTCAAGAAAACGGGAATTTCAAAAAAATCAATTGAACTTTGGCTAGTGAATGAACAGTTGTTATTTGATGAAATAAAATATGGGTAAAGTCCAACGGCACTATTTGCAGTGCTTAGTGGGGCATTTGAAAAATCTGTTGAATCTACACAATCACTAAAATAATTTTGTTTTGAATAGCTTGGTCGAATTGAAATTGACCACGATTTATTGAATGCATAATCAATACTCACACCGTAAGTGAGGCTTAAATTATTTGGATTGTTGGTGTAAAAAGTATATTGAGGATGAGTAATTGTTGGGGCAATAAAAGCACCAATACTCAAATTGGTTTGCGCAGAAAATGAAGAAGCGATAGAATTGAAAAATAAGAAAAATAAAAAGGCTTTGTAAAAATATTGTAGCATGGGTTGAATGGTTTTGGTTTTGAATGAATCTAAAACTAAAAGGCAACAAAGCAACAATTTTATTCGAGGCAACGAAAATTTAACAGACTAATGACCAAAACATGGAATGAGGCGAAATCCAAGAACCTAAATTTTGAATCTTCTAAATTTTTGCAACAAGGCTTAGGAACAGATATTTTTGAGAACGACAGCTCCACTTATCTGATTTTATATTAAGGTGCGCTGCACCTTCTAAAACTTTATTCTATTTTTTACTACAAATGTTAAGGTGCGCTGCACCTTCCTTTAAATCAATAAGAAATTAATTTTGTCGTAATATCCTTAAAATTATTACCGCCTTCGGGGAATATTTGCTTCGTGAATCTTTGTTCATTTATGAACTCACTGCTAAAAAAAAAATAGCGAATTATCTAAGCACAAAGTTCATAAAGGAACAAAGATTCAAAAAAAGTTAAACTTAATTTCGGTTAAAGGAAAGACCGACTATTTTAAATTCACTATGAATATTAGTGTGATTCTTCAATCGCTGCTTTTGCCAAACGCAAATCTTCTGCACTGGCTTTTTTCTTTCTGGGCAACAAAAATATAAGTGGAATGGTAGCGATAAAGAAATAAGAAATGAGTTTAAAAACATCCAAATAGCTCATTAAATAGGCTTGTTTATCAACATTCATATTTAAAATGGTAGTCGCTTGCGTTGCTGCTGAGAGCGCATCGCCTGATTTAGCCACAAAATTATTTGTCAAATTAGTTAAACGTTCTGCTACGAGCGGATTCGATTGATAAACATTAGAAATTAAATCCGCGCGATGCTGCGC
>JAYVVO010000146.1:0-15373 GCA_043786955.1 Saprospiraceae bacterium | reverse complement strand
AAAAACAAGGCGAGAACATTGATTTGTACGGAACCCAGCCGTTAAATGATGTTTCAAAAGATTTATTAAACGCGGTTTCTTTCAGCGTACTGACGAATGACTTGTTTTTACCGCGCTCTAATTATGCTATGGGTGAGTTACGTTATAGGAAAGATCGCGGATTTGCCTTCGAGCGTCAATTTCATGAAAACACACACTATCAATTAAATAAACTTCTTTCTGATTACGCTATGCCCGAACGTACAGCGCAAATACCTATGTTATTCATTACGCCATCTGTTCTAAATGATGGCAGGCTGATGATTATTTCGCCACAACCTGTATCGTATATGATGGGTGAAAATGTGGGTGAAAATATGTTGGAAGCGGATTTTCCAGACGCTGTTGATTTTGGCACTATGTTTAAACAACATCGCGCGGGCGATTTAAGATTTTCTACAGCGTTGCGCGCTAATGCTACATTCCCTTTTATTTTGCCCAATATTCAATTGCCCACCGAACCTGCTATTGAATTGGTGGATGCAGGTTTTCGAGATAATGTGGGTTCCAAATCTGCTCTCAGATTTATTCATACTTTTGGCGACTGGATTAACGCCAACACGAGCGGCGTTACTTTGGTTGTTATTCGTTCTTATGATCCGAAACTGCGACAGCCCAATAGTACACAAGGCGGTTTGTTGAGTAATCTATTTAATCCGCTTTCGTTTGCAGGCAATTATTTGTTTTTGCAAGAATACGAATATCAAAATGATTTTAGTTTGCTACGCGACAGATACGAAATTAAAAATTTGAACGTCCTTAATTTTAATTACACGCCGAGTGAAAAATTGCGCGATTCGCCCACGTCGTTTCATCTTACCAAATGGGAGCGCGCAAATATTCTTGCATCCGATGAACTCGAAGCCAATAAATCTGCTTTTAAAGCATTGGAAGAGTTACTCAAATAATAATAAGAATTTTACTTCCTCTTTTTTTCCCACTCATACGCAGAGTGCATAATATCGCGCATGGAATATTGCGGCGACCAACCCAAAACATTTTTAGCTTTATCAATTTGGCAATAAATTGAACCAACATCGCCGGCTCGACGCGCGCCAACGGAATATTTTACTTCAAAATTGTTAGCTTCTTTAAAAGCCTTAATAACTTCAAAAACACTCACACCTGCACCAACACCGAGATTAAAAACGTCGTAGCGCGGCATATTTTCGTTTTTCATGGCTAATTTTAAAGCTAACGTATGTGCGTGTGCTACATCACAAACGTGAATATAATCTCGAACACAAGAGCCGTCGCGCGTCGCGTAATCGTCACCATAAACAATTAATTCGGCGCGTTTGCCTGTAACGACTTCTGTAATAACGGGTACTAAATTATACGCGCGCACTTTGGCACTTTCTCCCATCAATAAACTTGGGTGCGCGCCTGCGGGATTAAAATAGCGCAGCGCAATTGCTTTAGGATATGAAGAGGAAATTAAAAAATCGCCAATCAGTTTTTCCCCAATTTGTTTTGTAAATCCATACGGACTTTCGGCAATGCCGAAGGGTGTATTTTCTGTCACGGGCAACTCTTTTGAGTTACCATAAACAGAGCAAGACGACGAAAATATAAAATGAGGTATTTTAAAATCGTTAACGCATTGAAGCACGTTTATCAGACTCCCCAAATTATTTTTGTAGTACATCAACGGTTTTTCAACCGATTCACCGACCGCTTTGTGCGCTGCAAAATGTATAACCCCCACGAAATCGGGATGTGTTTCAAAAATTTGCCTTGTTGCAACGGCATCGCATAAATCTATATTATAGTTGTGTACCTTAACGCCCGTTATTTGTTCAATTTGCGCTATTGATTCGGGTTCAGAATTGCTGAAATTATCAACTGAAACAACCTCAAATCCGTTTTGTATAAGATCCACAATCGTGTGGCTGCCGATATAACCTGCACCACCTGTCACTAAAATTTTCTTCATAATTTAATTTCGATATTAAAGATGCACTCAAAACGCCCACTTAGCCCACAAAGAAAGCCGTAAAGGTTATACTTTTAAAAGTAAAATAAATTTATTCCTATTTTTTTATTCAGAATGTGCCATTATTAATTCGCTTAACATCATCTTCTATGAGTGGAATGTTAAAATTAATGAGGAATTCTAATTTAAAGTTTACTAATTTGGGTAAGTCAAAATTTGTGAAAAATGGACTTCTTGTTATCCTTCTACAGATTTAATTTTTACACCAATCTTATTTTCAATCCAAATGCCAACTATGTATGCAACTTAAAATTTTATTTCATCATAGTCTAAAGATGATGCAACGGAAGGTTTTTTTCAAAAATTTACAGTACTAAATTCTTTATAACTAAAATTTGTTTAACTAAAAATCATATCTCTCAGGGTTTTTTCTCTGCGTTGTAGTGACCACGTTGTATTGATGAATTAAAAAAGCTCAAATTATTTAGTGTGCAATGTACTAAACTGAATGGATAGGAATATAATTTTACGCCAATAAGTGGTCATGTAAAAAAATTTGACTTTTTTACTGCTAATTTTCAGAATATTTAAAATGAATTGGACGCGCAAGTTTTTTAAAAAGCAATATATCCTTTTTGAAAACAATCAACCCATCGGCAGTATTCGACGCAAATTTTTAGCATCCGATTCAGCGTGTCAACTCCGCGATAATACTTTTAATTTTAAACGCGTCGGGTTTGTGAAGCATAGATTCACTGTTTCTTCAGAGAAAGAAAACCACATTGCAGAAATAACTTTTGCTCGCTTATGGACGCGCGCCACCATAAAATTTAAAAATGGGAATTTATATCATTGGCAGGTGAATAAACTGTGGGGTCATTTTTGGAGTATTGAACACCAATCCAAAACGCAAACAACGTTTATTGAAACTTTTTTGTGCGGCACTGTTTTAGGAGATGTGAGTAATGACGTGTTGGTTTTGGCAGGTTTAATGATTAAAGTTTACTTCAAACGCGCCGTTATTTTTTCAACTTTAGGAATAATAGTCGTTTTATGTTTACTGAGTGCCATTTAAATGGTTAACGAGAACTGTGAATTGTGTAACTCTTAATTAAAATTGTGTAACACAATTAGATTATAAAAAATCACCTTTGCACAACGTGAAATATTTCACAACTCAATAAGCAGTCCGATGTATTATATTAAAAGTTTAAATAGTAGCAAAGACAGGCACTCATGCACACTCACCTAACTCATTCAACCGAAGAGAAAATTGAAATTATACATTAAATACATGGTCAGCATTCGCTGCAAAATGATTATAAAAGAAGAGTTAAAAAAGCTTGATTTACATTTCATTTTGGTGAACTTAGGCGAAGCGGAAATTATGGAAAATATTGACGCATCCCAACGCGAAGAACTTAAATCAGCTTTATTAAAATGGGGATTTGAGTTGATGGATGATAAAAAATCCATTTTAATTGAAAAAATTAAAAATGTCATAGTTGAAATGGTGCATTACGCCGATGAACTGCCACGCACTAATTTTTCCGACTTTTTAAGCACTAAACTCGGTTATGATTATACTTACCTTTCCAATCTTTTTTCAGAAGTGGAGGGTACTACTATTGAGCATTTTATTATTGCGCACAAAGTTGAGCGTATTAAAGAGCTTATAATGTACGATGAGCTTAATATTACTGAGATTGCTTGGAAAATGAATTATAGTAGTGTCGCGCACTTATCGAATCAATTTAAAAAAGTGACAGGTCTTTCACCCACGCACTTTAAACAACTAAAAGACAAAAGGCGTGAAGCAATTGAAGAAGTTTAAAGTTAAAAAATGGTAAGTAATGATACTTTAATACTGAACAAATTAAAAATACGATTTAATGAAAGAACAAAAAAAAATAAAAATCTTCTTAGTAGATGACGACGCGTTTTTTTTAAAATCACTTGAAATTGATTTTTTGCACAGCGGGGATTTCGATATCGAAAAATTTTCCTTAGGGGAACACTGTATCGAAAATTTAAAGCAACATCCCGATGTTATAATACTCGATTATCATTTAGACAGCATAACCAAAAATGTATTAAACGGCCTCGAAACACTAGACAAAATAAAAACTATTAATCCAGATATTCCAGTGATTATGCTTTCCTCCCAAGATAAAATTGATGTAGCTATTGCTTGTATGCACCACCGTGCTCTCGATTATGTAATTAAAAGTGAAACGGCTTTTGTTCGGCTTCAAAAAATTATTTCTACCATTTTTAAATATAGAAAAATAGAAAAAGAACTTAAATGGTACATGGACAGAATGTAAATCGTTTGTAAATATTTCCCAAAATTTATTTCCTTAAATCATGTAAATATTTACAAAAATTGTGTAATCCAATAAATATTTAAAGTTCGTACCTTTGCAGAGTAGGAATTAAGTTAGAAATTAAATTCGAGCTCATGCAAAAGCGCATTTTAATATTCATCATTGTAGAATCCATATTTCTTATTGATGCTTGACATCTCGCTTATGTAGCTATTGAACCTACATATGTTGTAGTCGGACGACCACCGAAACCTTCTCCTTTACAAATTTGGGTTGGAGATGAATGGGTTTACAATAACAGAGCGAGAGTTTATGAACATCACGATGGTTTTTAGTCTGCGCCGCGTAGCGGAAGAACATACCAGCCTGGTCGTTGGAACGCTACAAATCGCGATCATCTCTGGATTTCAGGACTGTGGAATTAGTGAAAGTTAAAAAAAACTGAACAATAATTAAAAACATAGAACTACAAATTAAAATTAAAAACGTAGAATTACAAATTTAAAATTAAAAACAATGGAAGAGAAATCAGTTGCTTTACTCAACACGCTCGTAGAAATTAATAGCGACCGTTTATTAGGCTACCAAACGGCATTCGATGACACGCAAGATGCTGACCTAAAAAAATTATTCGCAGAATTTTCTCTTACAAGTAAAGATTGTAAAAAAGAGCTTGAAGCGGAAATTACTAAAATGGGTGGTACGCCAACGGCAGATACACATGCATCGGGGAATTTACACCGCGCTTGGATAGATTTGAAAGCTGCTATTACTGGCGACAGCAGATCTACTATATTGAGCTCTTGTGAATTTGGCGAAAACACTGCCATAGACACTTACGACAAAGCACTCTCGGATAGCTCTTCTGGTTTAACTGGCGCGCAACAAACAATGGTAATTAATCAGCAAAAGCGCATTCAATCTAATTTAGATAGAATTAAAGGGCTAATGAAAGTGATGGCATAATTCAAATTAATTTAATTTTCAACTTATTATCCGTGGATAAAGCGCTTTTAAATTTAGAAAATTTATACGATACGTATAGCCCAATGCTTTTCAGTTTGGCATTAGAAATTACAAATTCTAAAAATGATGCTGAAGAAATTTTGGTAAACACATTTTTAAAAATAAATAGATTAAAAATCGAAGAACAACACCATGTTGCTTTAAGTGGAAAATTTATTAAACTATTGGTTCAAACAGCAAAAACATCTGTTAACCCCCAAAATGCAAATGCGCAATTTAAACTCAAGCAGTTTGAAAAAACGCCCATTACCAAAAATTTGCTGTTTGAACAAATAGGATTTGAAAACTATTGCAATGCCAATAACGTAACACGCGTTGAAGCGGCTAAAAAAATTCGTCAAGAGTTGAAAGCTATTCGCGATGAGTATAACACTGTTCAAGTAAATCCCATTTATTAGAAATTTTAGTATTGAAAATGAAGAAATTTTTTCGGCAGTTAGAAATGTATTTTGAAAAACTAACTGCAACCGCAACCACAATGCTCGGTGATCCAATCACATTTTTTTTTGCATTGTGTACAGTTATTTTTTGGCTCACTAATAAACAATTTTATGACCACGACATTCACGAGCGTATCGGAGATATAATTCTGGCTATAACTTTTTTAAGTTTATTTATTATTCAAAAATCCTTCAACCGTTTTTCTGCTACGCTACATTTAAAAATAAATGAATTGGTCGTCTCGCATGAAACTGCGAGCAATGCTGTTTTAAACGTAGAAACAAAAACAGAGCATGAAATTCACGAACTACTAAAAGAATACGATGAGGTGATTGAAAAAATTGAGGAAATTTCGGATTCGATTGATGCTAAAGAAATGGAAAAACAAGAAAAATAATTGCTATACAATTATTACGTCTCTGCGAATCTTACTTATGGTTTTATGAGAAAGCTCTAAAAAGATTGTAAAAATAATTTTGGTTAACACTTACTCTCCTCGATGTTTCTGCACAGCACTAAAGTACCACGTTACAAATTATTCGAAACTACAATTCTCCTTTAACCTTGTTTTCAGAAAATTAATCTAAAAATATCTTGACAGCGCGCTTCCTTAACGTTCCGCTGCTTAAATTTATGCCTTAGTTTATAAAATTCTATTGCATGAAAAACATCGCGGTTAAATATTTATTAGGAACAATTTGCTTTTTCGCACTCTTCAACGCGTGCACGAGTTCCAAATCGTCTGTTTCTAAAACAGAAACTGCCAAAACGGGAATCAAAGAACTTCGGTACGACGATACAACACTCTTTTCTGAAAAGTCACCGTACTTAATGCCATACAATCGCATCATTGATGGCGCAGGTGAATCGGTAAATTTTGGTGATACCGATTTTGAAAATCACAGCTTAGATTTAGTTCTAATTCCAAATTCTAACACCGTTGTTGTTGAAGACCGTTACGGCGTGGCATTTTTTAATATCGAAACACACGCCCTACTCTATCGTTTTGAATTACCAAAAAATAATCCGTACAACCGATTGATGAGTACTTTTTCTGGAATAAAAAGTATTGTCTCTCACGATTCAACGTTTATTTTTTGGAGTGCTGGCGAACGCGACTCACCTAAATCGTCAGTTCTTCAAGGTTATTGGGATGGTAAAACAATGCGCCTCGTTCACGCTTTTAATTTTAAACCCGTCGAGCCAGCGAAAATTGCTTTGCCGAACGACATTACTTTGCGCGTTGAAGACGGAAATTTATTTTTGTACGCCGTTCTAAACGGCAATAGTCAGCTCGCTAAAGTGCGCGTAGATAACGGCGAAACTATTTTTAAAATCGAAACCGGTGTTGCGCCTTATGGCGTAACGCTTATAGATAATCGCGCGTTCGTAACAAACTGGGCAGGACCAAAAACAGAAACAAATTCTTCTCGCGAAACAGCAGGCGTTCCGTGGGGTTCCGCCTATACTGATCCGAAAACGGGTGCGATGGCGCAAGGTACAGTTTCTGTGATTGATATAAAAAATGCGCGAGTTGAACGCGAGATTAGCGTCGGTTTGCATCCTACTGCAATTATTCAGAGCCTTGATAAAAAATTTATTTACGTCGCCAACGGCAATAGCGATTATATTTCTGTCATCAATGCACAAACTTTACTTACGGTTGATTCTATTTTTGTAGGTTTGTTTAAAGAAAACGAAACGCTTATCGGTAGTACCCCAAATGCTTTGGCATTAAACGCCGATGGCACAATTTTGTACGTCGCTAATGGATTAGATAACGCGATAGCCGTTGTTCAACTCGGCAAAAATGCAACGGCGAATGGCACAAACGCCAATAAAGTTTTAGGTTACATTCCTACACAAGCCTATCCTTCTGGCATCGTTGTCAATAATAATCGTTTGATTATTACAAATTTAGAAGCGATTGGCGCGCGCGCTGCACTTAAAGTGAATGATCAAGGTGCAAAATCGGAAAGTGCCTTCAATGCGCATCATCAATTGGCTTCCATATCTTTTATTAATGTACCAGATCAGAAACAACTCGATAGCTTCACACAAAAAGTAAAAGCACAAAGTTTGTATTTGCGCGCCGAGCGCATCGCACTCACGCCGCGCAAAAATATCGCGCCGCAACCTGTACCTGAACGCATCGGTGAGCCATCCGTTTTTAAACACGTTTTGTATATCATTAAAGAAAACAGAACTTACGACCAAGTGCTCGGCGACATAAAAGAAGGTGACGGCATGGCATCGCTTTGTATTTTTGGCGATAGCGTGACGCCGAATTTGCATAAAATTGCACGCGATTACGCGCTGCTCGATAATTATCACGCGTCTGGAAAATCTTCTGCCGAAGGACATCATTGGGCGAGTGCTGCGATTGTGACTGATTATACCGAAAAATCGGTGCGCGCGTGGTTCAGAAGTTATCCGCACGTTTTGTACGATGCTTTGGTGTACGATAAAAATGGTTTGATTTGGAACAATGCGCTCGATCATGGTAAAACGGTGCGACTATACGGCGAAGCCTGCACGACGCATTTCGATGAAAAAACGTACGATTGGAACAGTTTGTACGCATTAGAAACCAAAAATAAAAGTTTTACTTTCGACAACACCACAACTATCGGTCGCGTTAAACCGATTCTATCCAAAACTTTTCCAGGTTGCGACAACGAAACTATCTCCGACCAAATGCGCGCTGACGATTTTTTAAATGAATTTAATACAATCAGTAATTCATCCGATGGGAAATTACCGAATCTAATGGTAATGTCGCTACCGAATGATCACACTTCAGGTATGAGTCCGAAATTTCCTACACCGCGTGCCATGGTTGCCGATAACGATTTAGCAGTCGGCAGAATTGTTGAAGCCGTCATGCACAGTCGTTTCGCCGATTCAACCGTTATTTTTATTTCTGAAGATGATTCACAAAATGGTTGGGATCACGTGAGTGCATATCGCACAACGGGTTATGTGATCAGTAAGTATTCGCGTTTACAAAAAACCGTACACACCAATTACAATCAAACGAGTTTAGTCCGCACCATCGAACATATTTTAGGTTTACCACCCATGAATATTATTGATGCCACCGCAACGCCGATGACTAATTGTTTCACTACAACTATTGATACCGCATATTCCTTTTCTGCCAAAAAAAATCTGATTGCTTTGAATGAAATGAATAAATCGGCGAAGGAATTAAAAGGTGCCGCGCGCAAATTCACGGAGCAATCTGAAAAATACGTTTTCAATCTCATTGATCGCGGTCACGACAATTTGCTCAATCGCATTATATGGTATTCCGTAAAAAATAATGTGCCATATCCTGCGCACTTAGCGGGTACGGATGATGATGATTAACAAAAGTGGAACGTATGTAAAGAAAAATGCGTAAGGCTTTTCTCGGAAATTATTTTATTGTGGGTTAAGTTTCTACTTACTAAAAGTTGAAAAAGTAGTTTGTTAAAAATGAGTTCTATTAATATTTTAAATCGAATCGCCCATCTGTAATTTTCAAGCTATCACAACCATTTTGTTTTATGGTACAGTAGAATGTGCCAGAAACAATTTTTGTATTCTTATCGAATTTAGTAATTACAAGTTTGCCAGCACTGAAAAAATTAGTAGAATCTACTAATGGACCAGAACTAATATCCTCACATAAATAGTTTTTGGTAGTATAATCATGGTATCTTAACCCAAATTTACGGCTCTTACCTTCAATGATTTTTTCTGAATAAGTAGGGATAGAATCAGAAAATAATGTCAAAAGGTCGGTCTCATTTTGTCCATCTAAATACCTAACTCCATCTATTTCAAATGCGCCACCAAAAAAACTGGGATCGTAACTCCAACTTGTTTTAGGCTTAGTACTTAAAAATTCGTAGTTTGGATTTTTATACTTCCAAACCACCCCATTAATTTTGCAAGCAAAAGTGCCAGCACCTGTTTGTGTTTCGGGTGGTAATCCACTCGGGTCAACGGTTGTTTTGCTGCATTGTATCATACTAATACTGAATGCAAAAGCGAAACACATTAAGAAGTATTTTCTAGGAATTTTTTGATTCGTCATAAAAAATTAATTAAAAATGAAGAATCGAAGGGGCGTTAAGTCATCCATAAAATTTGCAGTGCTAAATAATTGGTATTTACAAAACTACATACTATTTAAAGTGATTGACGCACAGGGTTTGTAATAGTTGCGTCATAATTTTATTTACAGAGAAAGGTACAATCGTTGTCTTAATATTATTTTTCAGCGATTTTTTTTATTTTATGCATTCAACACACTAAAATACTGTTTGATTGTTATAAGAATTATAAGATGTTTCAAAAACTGAACACTTTGAATTAATATTGTGACATCCTTAGTTGACAGTTGATAGGTGTCAGTTGACAGAAAAGTCAAAAACTGTCAACCGACAACTGTTACTGTCAACTCATCATGAAATACATAAACTCTGTTTTAGAAACCATTGGCAATACGCCGCTCATAAAACTCAATCGCGTGGTGGCGCACGTTCCCGCTTTGGTATTGGCAAAAGTGGAAACGTTCAATCCACGTTTAAGCATTAAAGATAGAATTGCGGATAAAATTATTTGCGAAGCCGAAAACCACGGTTTACTTAAACCGAATGGTACTATCATTGAGTGTACTTCTGGTAATACGGGTATTGGCTTAGCGATGGTAGCAGCGGTAAAAGGTTATAAAATAATTTGTACCGTCAATGACAAACAGTCGAAAGAAAAAATACAAATGTTGCGTTCGTGGGGAGCAGAAGTAGTGGTTTGCCCAGCGAATGTAAAACCGAACGATCCGCGTTCAAATTATTCGGTGGCAGAGCGATTGAGTAACGAAATTCCATTTTCCTATTGGGTGAATCAATACGAAAACGTTTTTAATCCGATGGCACATTATCTTTCAACGGGTCCAGAAATTTGGGATCAGACGGATGGAAAAATTACGCACTTAGTCGCATCGGCAGGAACGGGTGGAAGTTTGACAGGGAGTGCGCGTTTCTTGAAAGAACGCAATAAAGATATAAAAATTTGGGGTGTTGATGCGTATGGTTCGGTGCTCAAAAAATTTCACGAAACAGGCGAGTTCGACACGAAAGAAAGTTATGAATACTCCATGGAAGGTGTTGGTCGCGAATTTATTCCTAAATCGCTGGATTTTTCGCTCGTTGATCATTTTGAAAAAGTAACCGATGGCAGTGCAGCCCTCATGGCGCGCCGATTGGTGCGCGAAGAAGGTTTGTGGCTCGGTCATTCGTCGGGTGCTGCCGTTTTAGCCGTCATTCAGATGCACAAATTACTCACCGAAAACGATGTTGTTGTTGTAATTTGTCACGATCACGGCAGTCGCTACATCGGTAAAATTTACAGCGATGAATGGATGGATGCTAAAGGGTATTTTGTAGAAAATAGTGTGATCGTTAATCCTTCAAAAAATTAAACCTAATTTCATTTTTATAAGCAAGCCCTATTATTTCTTTATACTCAGAAAAAATCAATCTAATTGAAACCGCACAGACGAAGGATGTTTAACCATAAATTTAAAATTTAGTTTGCGATCTTCATTCGGTTTTAAGTCGAGCTTCCAAGTCAATCTGCCTTTAACTTTATCGAATTCTGCACCGCGTGCTTCAAACTCCACTTCAATAGATTTATCCGTCGAAACAGGAATTTGATCTTCAATATCAATACTGATAGGTACGGATTTTTTATTTTTAACCGCAATTTCGTAACTGCGCGCATCAATTTTTTTATCGGAAAGGAAAGTCCCTTTGCTAAATTCTTTCAGTTTTGTGCGCTTAATCACTACACTTTTATCGCGCCCGAGTGAAATTTTTAAAGTATCATCGGTAGTGTTAGCACCAATCAAAGTTTTACCCAAATACGTACCTTCAAAATACAAATTCGCTTCGCCTTCAATCAAATTGTACTGCTCCCAATTTAAAATGTACGCTGCTAAAAAAGCATCCACATCAAGTTGTGGTGCGCTGGAATATTTGTAAAACGCTGGCATCGTCACTTCTTTAATTTCTACGGCATTTTCTTTATTATCAGTTGGAATAGTGTAAGGTAATTCGATATCGAAAGAGGTTGTGGTCGGTTTTATATTTTGATTTACACCTTTGTAAGTATCAACAGTTAGATCATCTGGAAAATTTATAACGAAATCAGATTTTTTTGAAGGTGTATAAGACTGAGACACATCACCAATTGTTATTGAGGATGCAGCACTCGATTCATTTTTTTTCTTTAATGTTCCTCCATAACCCGTTACAACAACTTGATCCAAAACCATAGTGCTTTTTAAGCTGGCATTAGCGTTTCTGTTATTTCCAACTTTAATAGTTTGCGTTTCGTAACCTGCGTAACTAACAACCAACTCAATATTATTTTCGTTAGCTTGAATTGGCACCGAATATTTCCCATCAACATCTGTTTGCGCTCCTCGCAATGTTCCTTTTATAATTACAGAAGCACCGATCAAAGGTTCTTTTGTTTCAGCATCTGTTATTATACCTTGAATTTTATCAGAAATCAAGGAGAGTTTTTTATTTTGATACTCATCTAAAACACTCATATTTCTCCCGGTATAATCAGAATTTCCATTTCTATGTAAATACCACGTCCCCAATTCAGGTTTAATTCCACTGCGTTGTGGTTCACCTGTTGAAAGCGTGAGTTGCACATTGTTCCAATCTTCGCCACTGTTTTGACGCACTTTGGCTTTCATTTGTGTTAAAACGGGCGCGGTTAAATCTTTCACGCGCAAATCGTATTCTGTGTACCAACTTGTGTTCGGCACAATGTATTCTAATTTTAGTTTGGCAGAAACAGACGCGGAAGTTTTATTAAACACCGTTACAATCACTTCGGCGGTGGCTGTATTTTTTCGCGCATTGAGGTCGTTGAGCTGATTACTAATTTTATTTTGCTCAAGTTTTATTTTTTCAGTATTGTTTTCGATGTCGAATTTTTTGTTGTAATTTTCTGTCAGACTTTTGCTTTGCAAATCCATTAATTCTTTCACATCTTTTGTGCTTAAAGTCGTGTTTGAAATGCCGACAACTTGCCTATTATTATTTCTTAAAATTTCTATTTCATTTTCAATTACTGCTTTTTCTAAACCTAATCGCGCACGTTTTTCTGTTAAATCGTCGCGTTGTTTTTCTAAATTGACAATCGTATCGGTGCGTTTTTTTTCTTCCAAAAAATTCATCGCGTGTTTTACAGACATAATTGTAAAATCGCCTTCACCCGAAACCACTAAACTATTCACATCTAAATTGGGTGTTAATCCTTTAAAAATAATATCCGATTTTCCATTGGGTGCAAAAGCCGAAGCCGAACGTTGTACTTGCGCACCGCTCAAAAACACCGTGACGTGTTCAATTTTGGAATTTATTTTTTGTTGGGCGAAGACATATAATGTGGCGAATATAAAAAGCGTTAACGAGATGATATTTTTCATACAGAATAGTTTTGAAAAGATCTATCCAATTGATAGATTTCCAAAATTTAAAACGGTCAGAAATATTTTTTGCTTTATAAATAAATCTATCTGTTAAAAGCGGTTCAATTTTCTTTCATTTGATTTTTTATTTTGAATTTTGTCTCCACTTTACAAATCAAAATACATACTATGCCAGGAACTTACTCTCAAATTTACATTCAAATCGTTTTTGCAGTTCATGGTCGGGAATGTCTCATTCAACCGCATTGGGAGGAAGAATTGTACAAATACACAACGGGTATTATCACAAACAAAGGGCAGAAATTATTAGCTATAAATGGAATGCCCGACCACATTCACATTTTCATCGGGATGAGACCTTCTTGTTGTCTCTCTGATTTGGTAAGAGAAATAAAAAAATCATCCAACGCCTTTATTCAAGAAAAACAGTTTTCAAAGTTTAGTTTTAAATGGCAAGAAGGTTATGGGGCATTTTCTTATAGACATTCAGATTTAACGCAGATAATTCGATACATAGAAAATCAAAAAGAACATCATTTAAAAAAGAAATTCAAAGAAGAATATTTAGAATTACTTAAAGAATTTGACATTGAATTTAAAAATGAATATTTGTTTGAATGGCTCGAATAAAAAATCCATAAACATGTGATGCCTTCGGCATCACAACTTCGATAAAATCTATAAACATGTGATGCCTTCGGCATCTTTAATTCGATAATATCTATAAACATGTGATGCCTTTGGCATCAATTTTATGATTGCACGGAGGCTGATGCCGAAGGCATCATATGTTTATAGCAATGTTTATGGAGCCAATAATTCATATAAAACTGGTGTAACGATACGCGTTAAAAGCGTTGAGCTGATTAAACCACCAATTAAAACCCATGCGAGCGGCGAATACAACGGATTAAACTCTATCGCGAGCGGCATTAAACCGCCGATTGCTGTAAGCGTTGTTAAAATTATGGGTACAAAACGCGTTTCTCCAGCTTCTAAAATAGCTTCGTTCAAACTCTTTCCACCTGCGCGCAATTGTTCCGTGTAATCAACGAGTAGTATGGAGTTTTTGACTTCAATACCTGCGAGCGCAATAATACCAACAATGGCTACAAACGAGAGCGTATAACCTGTAAAAAACAATGCGAGAACAGCACCGATAAACCCCAACGGAATAACCGACAGCACAACAATGGTGCTTTTAAAATTGCCAAATTCGAGAATGAGAATACCGAGCAAACCAAAAACAGTGATGATAATAATTGTTCCCAGTCCGCCGAAACTTTCTTTTTGTTGTTCCACATCGCCTGCCGCAATATATCTATAACCCGAAGGAAAGGCAATTTTATCCAAATTTTTTAAAACACCGACGGTTACTTTTTGTGTGTTAAATCCGGTTTTCAAAAAACTGGACACGGTTGTGAATCGGTCTTTATCGTAGTGTTTAATAGTGTTCGGTGTCGTTTGAAATTCGATTTGCGCCAATTGTTTCAACGGAATACTCGCACCCGTGACGGAATTGACATAGATTTTATCAAAAACATCAAACGTTTGTTTGTTGCCGCGCGGAATAGTGACGTTGATAGCGTAATCGTCGTCGCTATTTTCTACTCTGAATTTACCAATTGGTAACCCAGTAATTGCCATGCGAATTGTGCGATCAATGTCAACCATTGGTACGCCGTACGTTGCCGCTTTTTGGTGATCAATTTGCACTTTTAATTCTTGCGTTTGTGATTTAAGTTCATTCTTGATATAAATTGTGCCATCCGTGTTTTGTAAAACTTCTTCCACCTTTAGACTTAGATCTCTGAGTGTGTCTAAATTTTCACCGAATAAACGAATCGCAATGGGCGCTTCAACTGGTGGACCTTGCTCAAAATCTTTCACTTCAATTTTAGCATTCGGATATTGAATAAACTGCGCGCGCAGAGCATCAATTATTTTTATTTTTTCTTCTGGTCCGACGCTATGCTCTAATTGAACAAACATTTGTGCAAAATTTGGCGATTCATTGCGCTGAATAACGTTATAATAAATGCGCGGATTTCCTTTGCCTACGTTCGTCGAATAGTTTTTTAGGTGAGGCACTTGACGTATAGT
>JAYVVO010000145.1:0-1942 GCA_043786955.1 Saprospiraceae bacterium | reverse complement strand
TTTATACACTTGTTGATAAAGACTATTTTTTTATTGTAGAAACTATTCTTGGATTGCAACAAAACAACACTAACGTTTAACGAAACATACTATGCCTTATAAAAGTCTCTACGTTGCAGCAACTTCTCAGCACGTTGGTAAAACAACTTCAACACTTGGTTTAGCTTCTTCGCTTAAATCACGCGGAATTAATATTGGATATAGTAAACCTGTTGGGCAAAAATTTGTAACTTTAGACGGTATTAAAGTTGATAAAGACGTTGTTTTATTTGCAAATTTACTCAATTTTCCAATGATTCCCGCCTTGCACAGTCCTGTAATTTTAGGTCCTGGCACTACGGCTGATTTCTTGGATTTTCCAGAGAAATTTAATTTTATTGAAGATTTAAAAAATGGCTCGGAAGAAATAAAAAAATTGCACGATTTAGTCATTTTTGAAGGCACAGGACATCCAGGTGTCGGTGCGACGGTAAATCTTTCAAACGCAGATGTGGCTAAAATTACCGAATCGGGTGTAATTATGGTTGCCGAAGGCGGTATCGGGAACACGATTGATATGTTGAGTTTATGTTTCGAAAATTTTAATCGGCTTGAAGTGCCTATTATTGGCGTAATTTTAAATAAAGTGCTGGTTGATAAAACCGAAAAAGTAAAACATTACGTTGCTAAATGGTTAGAAAAAAAGAATATCCCTTTGCTCGGTGCGTTGCCATTCGATAAAACGATGGGGTTTCCATTATTAACAACCATTGTAGAGAGTGTGAAAGGTAAAGTAGAATACAATAAACATAAATTGCGCAATTTAATTGAAGGAACGATTGCTGGTTCCTTAATTTCGCATGATGAACTCACGGAAGATGCTAATAATTTACTTTTAGTTGTAGGTGCTACGCGTTTAGATTTAGCGATTGATGACACAATAACTGTAATGAAGACAAATAATTGGGAACGTCCACCTTTCTCGGGAATAATTGCTACTGGTTACGGCGGGTATTCGCCTCGAACAATTGAATTTATTCAACACCATCAAATTCCACTCATCAGAACAATGCTTGAAACACATGGCGCAGTTGTTAAAATTGATCGCATTGAAGTAAAAATAAATTTAGATACGCCTTGGAAAATTAATCGCGCTGTTGAAATGATAAATAAAAATGTTGATATTGATTACATTGTGAATAGTTTAAAAATTTAAAAATTATGCTTCAATTCATTCTTCGCGGGTTAGATGGTACTGATGAAAACGCGCCTGCGCGTAGAAAAATGGCGCGACCTGCGCATCTCGAAAATTTAATTCCATTAAAAAAATCAGAAAATTACATACTCGGCGGTGCGCTTTTAAACGACGACGGCAATATGATTGGTTCTGTTTTAATTTTGCAATTCAAATCACATTCCGATTTAGATATTTATTTAGAAACGGAACCTTATGTCGTTCATAATGTTTGGGAGAAAATAGAAATTTCGCCTTTTAAAGTGGCACAAATTAAAATAGATTGACGCATGGAATTAATTTTTGCAACGCACAACGCGCATAAAGTGCATGAATGCAATATGGAGCTTTCATTCGTAAAAAATTTAAACGTTCGCAGTTTAACGGAAGTAAATATTTTAGAAGAGCTGCCTGAAACCCAACCGACGATTGAAGGCAATGCGATTCAGAAGGCACAATACGTTTTTTCAAAATTCGGTTATAATTGTTTTGCCGATGATTCTGGACTTGAAATTTTTGCAATCAATGGCGAACCTGGCGTACATTCAGCGTATTACGGCGGAGAAGAGCGCAGTCATAAAAAAAATATAGAACTCGTTTTAGATAAAATGCAAGGTAAGTCCGATCGCTCTGCACAATTTAAAACTGTCATTGCGCTTATTTTAGACGATGAATTATTTTTGTTTGAAGGCATTTGCAAAGGCACAATTTTGCATCAACCAATCGGTA
>JAYVVO010000144.1:0-5737 GCA_043786955.1 Saprospiraceae bacterium | reverse complement strand
CGTACGCTTGTTTAAAATTTTACGATGAACCTGTTCGACTTTGGTTAAGTAGAAGATTTATTCAGTGCACATAAAATCGCTACACGTAGGTTCAAATATGAAATTCAATTTTTTTTATAAAAAAATTAACCAGCAGCTAACGCTTCTTCAATTTCAATTGCATCGTCAATTTCGCCCTCTTCAATGCGTAAGTTTTCGACAATAAAATCTTGACGTTCGGGCGTGTTTTTTCCCATGTAGTATTCTAAAAGATTATCAATGTTCATATCATCCGACATAATGACGGGTTGCAGGCGAATGTCTTTACCGATAAAATCCTGGAACTCGTTGGGCGAAATTTCACCCAATCCTTTAAAGCGCGTAATTTCTGGTTTGCCGCGCAAGGCGCGAATTGCCGCCTGTTTTTCGGCTTCGGAGTAACAATATTTTGTGATTTTCTTATCGCGCACACGGAAAAGAGGCGTATTGAGAATAAATAAATGTCCGTTCCGGACTAAATCGGGAAAGAAATGTAAGAAAAAAGTGAGTAACAACAAACGAATGTGCATGCCGTCCACATCAGCATCCGTTGAAATAACGACACGGTTATAACGCAAATACTCGATGCCGTCTTCAATATTCAATGCGTGTTGCAGTAAGTTAAGTTCTTCATTCTGATACACGATTTTTTTACTCATGCCAAAACAGTTCAGCGGTTTACCCCGCAAACTAAAAACTGCTTGCGTGTCAACGTCGCGCGCTTTCGTGAGCGAACCACTCGCAGAATCACCTTCCGTAATGAACACGGATGTTTGTTCACGTCGTTCTTGATCGCCAGCTTTTTCATTCAGGTGTAAGCGACAATCGCGGAGTTTTTTGTTGTGAATGTTTGCTTTTTTGGCGCGCTCATTCGCTAATTTTTTGATGCCCGCAATCTCTTTGCGCTCGCGCTCGTTTTGTTCGATGCGGCGTTTGAGTGCTTCGGCAACCGATTTGTTTTTGTGTAAATAATCATCGAGTTGTTTTTTTATAAAATCGCCGATGAAAGATCGAATAGAAGCACCTTCGGGTGAAATACTTTGGGAACCTAATTTTGTTTTTGTTTGCGATTCGAAAATCGGTTCTTCCACGCGAATACTCAACGCTGCAATAATTGATGTCCGAATATCTTGCGCATCATACGTTTTACTAAAAAATTTACGGAGCGTTTCTACAATTGCCTCTCGGAAAGCCGTCAAATGTGTACCACCTTGCGTCGTGTTTTGTCCGTTCACAAACGAGTGATAATGCTCACCGTAGTGTTTGCCATGTGTGAATGCGATTTCAATGTCTTCGCCACGCAAATGTATAACGGGATATTCCGTAGATTCTTCACCAATTTTGCGCGTCAATAAATCTAAAAGTCCGTTTTTAGAAGTAAACGTTTTGCCGTTGTACTGAATTTTTAAACCCGCATTCAGGTAAGCGTAATTCCAAAGTTGAGATTCAACGAACTCGGCGCGAAATTTATAATTTTTAAAAACTTCTGCATCGGGTTTAAACTGAATAAATGTGCCGTTTTCTTCCGTTGTTTTGGCAAGTTTATGGTCTTTCAACAGATTGCCTTTTTCGAACTCCGCTATTTTTGTTTCACCTTCTCTGAAAGATTGCACTTTGAAATAATCGGATAGCGCGTTCGCTGCTTTCGTACCGACACCATTTAAACCTACCGATTTTTTAAAAGCTTTTGAATCGTACTTACCACCCGTATTTATTTTCGACACAACATCTATCACCTTTCCGAGCGGAATACCGCGACCATAATCGCGCACAGTAACAGCATCGTCGTGAATATTAATATCAATCGTTCTACCATTTCCCATCACGAACTCGTCAATCGAGTTGTCAATGATTTCTTTTATCAAAACGTAAATGCCGTCGTCGGGCGTACTGCCGTCACCAAGTTTTCCGATGTACATACCAGGTCGCAAACGTATATGTTCGCGCCAATCGAGCGAGCGAATATTATCTTCGTCGTATTTAACTTGCGCTTGCGCTGGAGCTATTGTATTTTCCATAAAATTATAGTGGTTATTTAACAGTTTACAGTTGATAGTTCGTGACACATTCTACAACTGTCAACTATCAACCTACAACTATCAACTAATTTGAGAACTGCCTTAAATGATGATCGAGATGTAAGGGAATGAGATGTCCCCATTCTTTACCAGACAAATTTCCGAATGCAGAATGCGGATACCAATTGCCTTTTGCAGTATTCAAGTGCGCGCGTTCTAAATTATCTAAAAGTCTTTTTTTTTCGATTTCAAAATTGCGCGTGTCAGCTACAACCAAACTCGCACCCGTCTTTGTTGACATCGGAATTTTATTTAGAAACGGTAAAACGCGACGGACAACATTTCGCGAGAAAAAGGTACTCTCATTTGTTGACGTTAATTTACCCAACGCCATCTCAATCTGAAGACTGCAATGCGCCATCATTTGTGCTGCATCCATTTTTCCCCACATCCTTTGAGCGTTTGGTTTTAAGCGCTCTAAACGTTGGCGCATATTCACATATTGGTTGCTGTCGAAAAAATTATACATAATTATATTTAGGTAAAGTGCATACGGAGCGCTTTTGATTGTAATAAAAAACCAAAATTACAAACTCCACGTGAAATTAACGCTACAAAATTAAAATAACTTTTTGTTTAAAACTATTTATTTTTATTGGAATTTACTTTTGTAACTTTTTTCAGAATTTTTTTTAGTTTTTTGAGAAGGTTAAAAGTCGTGACTCAATGCTAAAATTGTTTACAATTTAATTGTAATAAGTTAGGGCAGTACAATTATTTAATTAGGGCTAAAAAATAAGAGTGTGTTTGTGCAAATTATTTTTCCGGAGGTAATGAAGTTAAAGAAAACCATGTTGATATTCTTTTATAACTTGGTATGAATATTCACCGTAATCCGTTGGGTGGTAGAAAATCTGAGTATTATTGGAAAATTTGTTGGTGAAAGGAATAATTGGGAACGTAAGAACGATCTTAGTTGTTCCTTATTCCTTGTTCCCTATTCCTTGTTCCCTATTCCTTTTTACTACACTTGCGGAGAATGAGAGATTCGAACTCTCGGTACAGTTTTGCCGTACACACACTTTCCAGGCGTGCTCCTTAAACCACTCGGACAATTCTCCTTTTTTGTTGATAGTACTCTGAGACTAACAACTATCAATGAACAACTAAAACGTATCTTTCTTTAATGATAGCTTCATGATGTAGCACATGCCCTAAAATAAAATGCGCTAAAGCATTTACAGTAAATATCATTCCTGATTTATTTTTGCCTAGGCGCTTTAAATCTTTGCGCAAAATAGTGCGCACTAACGCGATTGAACTTTTACGGACTGTCGAAAACTCTTTCATTATATCTTTAATATCGCGCTCCGATGCTTTAGCCGCTTTAACATAATCGTTTTCTTCAAAAGAAGAGAAAGGGGTTGTGTCATGACGAAGCGTCCGTAATAATCTATAGCTTATTATACGTTCCGTATCGGCTAAATGTTGAATAATGTCTTTTATTATCCATTTACCTTCAGCATAACGATAATTGAGTTTTTCTTCGGGTAAGGAGAGCACATAGTTTTTAAAACTTTTTTCCGAATCAATTAAACCTTTAATTATATTTTCGCCGGATGCCACAGCAAAATTGATATAGCTTGTAGCATATTCTGGATATTCATCGCTCAAAGGTATAGGAAACTTATTGATCATGCGGAAAATTTTAAAATAATGCGCAAATATAAACTTTTTAAACTGTTTCAAGCGCCAAGGCTTCAGTTTTTATGCCTGAGTTTGACTCAAAGTGCATACGTCCCCAATCGTCAAGAGATGTAAGAATAGGTTTTAGCGTTCTTCCCAGTTCGGTTAAAGAATATTCTACCGTGGGTGGAACGGTAGCGTATGCTTTGCGTTTTACAATTTTGTTCTTTTCTAAATCCTTTAATTCTTTAACCAACATTCGTGGTGTAATCCCCGTTACACTGCGCTCTAATTCTTTGAAGCGCAGAATTTTACCGTCTATGAGTTCGTGAAGAATCGGGAATTTCCATTTACCGCCTAAAATTTCCATTGTTTGCATGAATGGGCAGTACAAAATATTTTTTTGATTTTTTTTCATGATCTATAATAAGATGTATCAAAACTATTGTTTTAAGAATTGCTGCTCGCCGTAACTTTACCAAAACCACCGCGCGTTATACTTCTCGAACCACTTCTTCTAAAAAAACTACCGAATGCACCACGCGTAGTGTTATGCTTATTGTTTGCGCTACTTTTACCAGTAGAGTCGGCAGCATTTTTAGGATTTTGTTGATACAAACTCTGCGTTTGCAAATCAACGTTTTCTTTAGCTTCAGTAACCTCTTTGAAGATATTTTTATTGATGCCGTAACCCAAATTTACTGAAAGCGCGACCAAACCAATTGTTACAATTTTACTTTTCTTCATAATTTTGCTTGATTAATCTTTGATTAAATGCGGAACAAATAAACTTAAATTACCCGTAATTTTTGTTTTGCTTTCTCTTATTCCAATTCCTGCCGCTTCCCCACCAATTATCCAACTTCCAATGACAGGATAATAATCGTCGAACTTTTCTAAGTCATATAATTTTTGATACACAAAACCTTCTTCGCCATACTCACCCGCAGTCTCAGTTTCTAAAATGCCTTCTTTAAAAATAGAAACATTCGCACCTTCTCGCGAATAAATAGGCTTGACTACAAAATTACGCAATTCGTGTTCATTGTCGAAATAGCACGGTAAAAGATATTCGTTAAATGGAAAAAGTTGCCATAAAACAGCCAAGATTGCTTTGTTTGAAAGAATTGATTTCCACGCTGGTTCAATCCATCGAGTTTTATTTTTGTCTGAGCCGATGATCAAACCAAATTCTTCATCAATTAACCACTCCCAAGGATAGAGTTTGAAAATATTTTTGATTTCCTGTTCTTCTAAATCTACAAAAACGTTGTTGTTTTCATCCCAACCAATGGCTTCGATATTTAGATATTTTGTTTTCAGTCCCGCTTGTTGCGCTGTGTCGCGGAGGTATTCGGTCGTTGTAAAATCTTCAATGCTATCAACGGAACAAAAATGTACAACTTCTTTTTTAAAATAATTTTTACAAGAAGCCCAATAGGCAATTAATTTTTCGTGAACCGAATTAAATTGATCGGCATTGGGATTTACTTCTTCTAACCATTTCCATTGCACCACAGCACATTCGTAAAGTGCGGTGGGTGTATCAGCGTTAAATTCTAACATTTTAGGTTGACCGCTGCCGTTATACGCTAAATCGAAACGCCCGTAAACGCTCGGTTCATTATTGTACCAAGATTGCTCGATAAGTGGCACTAACTTTTGATCAATGCGCAGCGCAGCGTAATATTTATTTTCAATGATAAAGGCAACAGCTTTTAAGCACATTGCATAAAGTTCGTTCGTTGCGCGTTCAATGGTGATTACTTCGTCCATCGAAATAGTGTAATGCGCCGTTTCATTCCAATAAGCACCGTCGAGTGTGTGAAACTCAAAAGAAATTTCCTCCAATTTACGGATGTAATCCGCTCGAGCTGGTGTTATGATGCGTTTCATAATAGTTGATAGTTCATAGTTGACGGTTATTAATCGCGTGTTTTTCTGTCAACAGACAACTGTCAACTATTAACTAAACTGCCAATTATTTCTTTTGGATATTGCATGGTAACGCAATG
>JAYVVO010000143.1:0-1950 GCA_043786955.1 Saprospiraceae bacterium | reverse complement strand
GTAACGATTTGGTTTTTCAAGTCAATGTGCCGTTTGAACTCACTAATTTAACGCGCGTGGGAAACAGTTGCACGCTTATCTTACCGAATAATACGAGTTACGGCGGTAAATTTTTTCGCGCTTTAACTTCCATGAATGCTTTGGCACAAACACAAACAATTTTAGCCAAGAGCAATCAGAATTTGTTTTTACCCGAAAATATGCTCGTTAAGGTGAACATCAGTAAAGGTGGCAGCAGCAGCAAACAAGTGTTGCCTAAATCGTGCGTACTGAGTGATGAAATGCTCAAAGAATTTTGGGTAATGAAACTCATTAACGATAGTACCGCCGTAAAAACATCCGTTAAAGTGGGAAATAGAAACGCTGATAAAATTGAAATTGTATCCCCGCAATTTAAAAAAGATGATAAAATTATCAGTGTCGGTAATTATGGGCTTGCAGATACGGCGTCTGTTCAAATTAATCAGAAATGATAAATCATACACAATTTTTAATTTTAATTTTGGTTTTAGTTTCTCACGAGTTATTTGCTCAAAACACTTTATCAATTGAAATAGAGAATGAAAAAAACGAATCCTTGATTGGTGCTTCTGCACAAATTAAATCGCTAAAATTGGGAAGTATTGCAGATGAAAAAGGGCACATTGTAATTACCAATATCCCAAATGGCAAGTTTGATGTGGTATTTAGTTTTATTGGTTATAAAGAAAAAACGAAAGAATATAGTTTCCCAATATCGTTCCCTGAATTGAGGCTTGAAGTAGAATTAGAATTGCAAGATGAAGATTTAGACGAAGTCACCATCACTTCTACAACGCGCAGTAGCCGTAATATTAAAGATATTCCGACACGCATTGAAACTATTTCTGCTTCTGAACTCGAAGAAGGTGCTGTTATGCAACCTGCTAACATTAAAATGCTTTTAACCGAAAGTACGGGCATTCAGACACAACAAACATCGCAAGTGTCGGGTAGTGCGAGTATTCGAATTCAAGGTTTAGATGGTAAATACACGCAAATTTTGCAAGATGGATTTCCGTTGTATTCGGGTTTTGCTTCTGGATTGAGCATTTTAGAAATTCCATCTTTGAATTTGAAACGCGTTGAAGTTATTAAAGGATCGAGTTCTACTTTATATGGCGGTGGTGCGATTGCGGGTTTGATAAATTTAATTACCAAAGAGCCAACGGAGAAAAAAGAATTATCTACATTAATAAATTTCAATCAAACTGGTGCACTCGATATGAGTTTTTTTGCGAGCGAACGCTTTAAAAAAACAGGTATCACGCTTTATCTATCGCAAAATAATCAAATTGCTTACGATGCTAACGGTGACGGATTATCCGATATACCTAAAACAACGCGTTCAACACTGAACCTCAAATTCTTTTATTATCCTACTAAAAATGCGACTTTGAGCGTTGGATTTAATGCGGGTATTGAAACACGTTTGGGCGGCGATATGAAAGCCATAAACACTGGCGCAGATTCAGTACATACTTTTTTTGAAGAAAACAAAACAAATCGCTATTCCAGTCAAATAAAATTTGAAAAGACTTTTGAGAATAAAAACGTTCTCACATTTAAAAATAGTGTGGGCTTTTTTAATCGAAAAATTAATGGGTCGCTCGCGCAGTTTGAAGGTAGGCAATGGGCAACTTTTACTGAAATAAACTGCCTCCTACCCAGCGAAAAATCAGAATGGAATATCGGTGCGGACATTAACACCGACAATTTTATTCAGAATAATATTTCTGCACAAAAATTAGATTACTACACGGCTACATCAGGTATTTTTATCCAAAATACTTTTAATTTCACCGAGAAACTAATTTTAGAAAGTGGTTTGCGTTTTGATGTTTCGAATAAATCGGATTTTTTTATATTACCGCGATTATCGCTACTCTATAAAATTAATGAACATTTTACATCTCGTATCGGCGGTGGATT
>JAYVVO010000142.1:0-5755 GCA_043786955.1 Saprospiraceae bacterium | reverse complement strand
TAAATGAAACTGTTTATTTAGCTCCTACGCCTGGCAATCAAGTTATGGCTTATAAAATGAGCGATTTAAGGGCTCCCAACGGTTCGATTCCTACAAGCTACTGTAGTGCGGATAAAAAAGAAGGGAAAATTCCTGTAGATGTACAGAAAATTACATTATCCCCAGATCAAATTTCAGCTTCTTCGGGTGATATGCTAAGAACTTACAGGGCAGCATTTTTATGCAATGCAGAATTTACAAATGCTGCAGGGAGCGTTTCGGCTGCATCAGGCTTGATTGGCACCTATGTTAATCAAATGAAAGCAATTTATAAACGCGATTTATCAATCGATTTTATGTTAGTTGCTAATAACGACAATTTGATATTCACTACACCTGGAACTCCAATCGGAAATGCTTCGACCTCAACAATGTCTGATCGTGGCACTCCTGTTATAGACAGTGTAATTGGTGCAGCAAATTACAACATTGGTCATATAATGGGAAAAACAACTGCCACTGGCGACGGTATTGCTTCTCAAGGAGGTATATGTTTAACAACAAGTGGCGCATCGGGTAAAGGTGACGCAGTATCTCGTGTTGGTGACTCTTTTACCGATGCTTTTGCATTTCACCTCATTTTGCACGAAGCAGGCCACCAATTTGGTTGTTCACATTCATTTAATAGCGGTTCAGCTGGTGCATGTACAACACGTTCGGCTGGAACAGCTGTTGAACCGGGTGCAGGTGTTACTTTAATGAGTTATGCGGCTACTTGTAGTCCTGAAGATATAGGAAGTGTAATTTTACAATTCCATACAGCAAATTTCGATCAAGTTTTTACGACTATTTCAGCTGCAGGATGCCCAGCGCCATTTTCTACTACAGCAACAACTAATACGGCACCAACCGTTACTGTAGGTGCTAATTTCACTATTCCAAAATCAACACCTTTTACTTTAACGGGCTCAGCAACCGATGCTCAAAATGATCCATTGACTTATGTTTGGGAAGAAGTAGATGCCGGAGCAACCGCAGGAGCACCCACCTCAATTACTGCACCATTTTTTAAAAGTTTCGCACCTGTTGCAGCAGGAAATGTTAGAACTTTTCCTGTAATGTCCGGAATTTTAGATGGTACAAATGCAGCTGTCGGAGAAGCACTTCCTTCTGTTGCAACAACTATGAATTTTAGATTAGTGACGCGCGATAACAATGCAGCAGGTGGTGGTGTAGCATATAATAATACCAACACAGTTATTACAGTTGATGGAACTTCGGGACCATTTTTAATTATGAACGATCTAACGGGTACTTATTCTGGTAATACTACTCAAACAATTAATTGGAGCGTCAATAATACCAATTTTACAGGTTCAACATCTGGGGGCGTAAATTTTAGATCGGTTACAGGATTAGGTGCAGCGAACGTAAAAATATCGCTTTCTACTGACGGCGGTGCAACTTTTCCAACTGTTTTGTCGGCGAGTACACCCAATAATGGCGCTGCTTCCGTAACGTTACCTAATATTAATACTACAACGGCGCGTATTAAAGTTGAAGCTATTAATAATATTTTCTTCGATGTTTCGAATTCTAATTTTGCAATCAGTTCTCCATTACCGCTACCGGTTAATTGGCTCGATTTCACTGCCACTTTAGATAAAGACAACAATGCTAATTTAGTTTGGCATACGGCATCGGAGCAAAACAACAAAGGCTATACAGTTGAGATAAGTTCAGATGGAACAAACTTTGAAGCTATTGGAGAAATTAAAGGTGCAGGAACTACTGCTGCAATCAGTAAATATACATTTGTAAAAGCACTTGAAACACCTGACCGTTACTACTTTAGAATTAAACAAGAAGATTATAATGGCAAAATTGAGTATTCCAAAATAATCTCTTTGAGTTTAAAAGGCAGTTTTGATGCTAAGTTCTATCCAACACCTGCTAAAGACGAATTAACGCTTGATATTTACACATCTATTATCTATAATTTTAACGTTGATATTGTCAATACCATTGGTCAGACGGTACTACAATTGGCTAAATCTTCTCTTGATGAAGGTAGGCACACCATTAAATTCAATACTTCAACATTAAATGAGGGTATTTACTTTTATAATATCCATTCAGATGATAAAGTTCAGAATGGAAAAATTGTAATTCAACGTTAAGGCAAAAAGTTTTTTAACTGACTTTTAGCTTTTAGAATTACGCAAACTTGTTAGGTTTTTTAGTGATGCTTCATTAAAAAAACCTAACAAGTTTTTTTTTGAAATTTGGACAAGCATAAATTGAGCCTCGCAGGCAGTATAGAATTTTACAAACTTAATTTTTACGTTTATTGATTAAAAATTTGTTGATTGGTGCTGCTGTTTTGAGCGGAAAGGAGTAGAACCATATAATTATTGGGGAGACTTGAAAGACATTCCTAGTGACAGAACTTTTTCTAATAGACAAATATTTACTTTTAAAAATATTTATGAGTTAGAACAAGAAAACAAAGAAACATTTATTTGGAAACAATAAATAGACAAAGAATATTAATATACCAGCAGCCAACAAGGGGTTTTGTGCAAGTAAGGCTTGACGTTCGTACAATCAGCAGAGGTGCATATCCTATTGAGTTTTGTGCAAGTTGGGCAGACGGAATAACAATGCGCATTTATAAGTCTGTTCAGCTTTTGTCCTCGCTCACCACCAGTATGTATAAAATGTAAACGCTGGATTTAGTCTCATATCTTTGCATTATCAAGTCGTCTTTGACGACTCAATAGAACTGCCATGTATTTTGCGTGTAGCGTTGCGAGCGTTATTTATACTATTACTTGTTACGAGCGGGGCTGTATGTCATAAATTTCATAACCTTTCACTTCAATCCCTACAAGTAGGGACAAGTCAAAACAAAAAATTTAAACACACGCTTAATAATCTACTTCAATCGCGAAACGCGTTTGAGAAAAGCCTTTTTGTTTCGTCGTTGTATCGGCAATAGATTTCAGGGCATTTTTTATTTCAATCAATCGCGCTGCATTATTTTCGCAGCGAATAATAAATTGCTGTACGTAATATGTTTTTACGCGCGCTACATTCGGCACAGTTGGACCCATGACCCGTTTATCCCCTAATATATTTTTAATTTCGAAGCTAAAAAAATCTATTGCTTTTTGCAAAATAGTAGCGTCGCGATGGCGCACTTGCACAAAAATTAAGCGCGAATACGGCGGATAAAGATGCGCTGCATTCGAGCGTTCCGTAATTTCATCGTCGTAAAAAGCGTCGTGTTGATTGTTTAAAAAACGTTGGATGGTTTTATTTTTTACATCAAACGTCTGAATAAGTATTTTACTCGGTGCACCGCGTCTTCCTGCTCTGCCTGCTACTTGAGTTAATAACTGAAAAGCGCGCTCATTCGATCTGTAATTTGGCAATCGCAACATCGCATCGGCATCAGGCACTAAAACTAAACTCACGTTGTCGAAGTCAAGTCCTTTAGTAACCATTTGTGTGCCGACCAAAAAATCTATTTCACCCGCTGAGAACGATTCCCAAATTTTTAAAAAACCTGCTTTAGTTTTTGCAGTATCCCAATCGAGCCGACCAATGCGCGCGTCGGGAAATAATTCTGCGAGTTCTGTTTCGATGCGTTCGGTGCCAAACCCTTTCATAAACAAATCTGTCGAATGGCACGATTTACATTCTTTCGGAATGCGCGCTGCATAGCCACAATAATGGCACGTCATGGCGCGCGTTTGTTTGTGGTACGTGAGCGAGACGTCGCAATCGCGACATTTCATTGTCCATTTGCAAACGTTACAAAATAAAAATGGCGCGAATCCACGCCGATTTAAAAAAACAATGGCTTGTGATTTATTTTCAATGACTTTTTTTAAAGCAGTTATCGCTTCTTCCGTAAAATTATTTTCGCCATTTTTAAATCCTTTTTTTTGTTTCGATAGGTCAATCAATTGCACTTCAGGCAAAGCTGCACCGCCGAAACGCTCATTCAAGCGTACCCAACCAAATTTATTTTGCATCGCATTCACGCGCGATTCGACGGAAGGCGTTGCAGTACCTAATAAAACTTTTGTGCCTTCGTGCAATGTTGCTAATTTAATAGCTGCGTCGCGCGCGCTGTATCGCGGTGAAGGATCTGTCTGTTTGAAACTACCGTCGTGTTCTTCATCAACGATAATTAATTTCAAATTTTGGTGTGGCAATAAAACCGAAGAGCGTACACCCAAAAAAATACGTTGTCCGTTAAATGCTTTTAACCACAACTCAACGCGTTCTTGCGCATTTACGCGCGAATGATATACCGCGATTTTATCCCCAAAAATTTTTTCTAAGCGCGCAATAATGCTTGTTGTCAAATTTATTTCTGGCAAAAGATATAAAACATTTCCACCCGAAGCTAAAACTTCGTTCATCAATTCTATGTACACCCTCGTTTTACCACTACCCGTTACGCCTTCTAACAACACAACATTTTTAGTCTCGAAATAATTTTTGATGTCCGTTACCGCTAATTCTTGTACGCTTGTCAGAGGTTGCGTATCGGCTTCGTTTTGTATGCGCGATTTAATGCGACTCACTTGTTCTAAAAAAATCTCAACAATTCCTTTTTCTTCAAGTGAACGCAAAGCAGTTAAATTCGCGTTTGCAGATTCTAAAACCTCCGTTACGCGCGCACGGTTTTTATCTTTTAATTGATTTAATAATGCTAATAACAAGCGCGTTTGAACTTCCGCTTTTTTAGTTTTCTCGAATACTTCCGCTAAAAAAATATCCTTTTCAGTCGTCATGCGAATGTTCCAACCCACAAACAAAATTGTTCTCGGTGTATATTTGTTTGTTATAACTTCGTCAATCGAAATTATCCCCCAGGCGACAAGAGCGTTTAAAATTGGAAAAATATGTTTTGTGTTCGTAATCAATTTGACATCCTCTACACTCAATTCACTTTTTAACTGAAGTGCTTCGACCAAAATAAATTCGGTGTTGGTAAGAATTTTTAAATCTACACCATGCGTAGCAATGTAGTTAATTTTAGTGGAACTCGTTAATTTTAAATTAGATGGTAGCGCAGCACTCATTACTTCCCCAAGCGTACACATGTAGTAATCGGCGATCCACACCCAAAATTTAAAATGTATCGGCGAAATAATCGGCGTCTTATCAATGACAGATAAAATGCTTTTGGTGTTACCTTCAGGCGCAACATTCGAAAAACCAACTACAATAGCAGAATACAAATCAGCACCGTTACCGAATTGCACTTCAACGCGAACACCAAATTGTATTTCGGGTTTTAGTTCTTCAGAAATTTTATAAGTAAACACCGAAGGCAGAGCCAACGGTAAAATAACGGAAGCAAAATTGGAAGTGTTCAAATTTTTTTAGTGTTTCAATCTTTGAGAGCATTTTACTCAATTCCCATTTCATCTAAAATTTGACGAACATTAGCAGGAGAAACCTCTACAACTTCCGCGATAAGTTCAATGGAAAACTTTTTTACAAATCTCAAATTGCGTATAACCTTACGGGCTTTTATTTCTTCACCTTGCTCTACGCCCTGAGAAATGCCTTCGGCTCTGCCAATTTTACGCGCCTCTTTTTTTTCAATTTCTAAAACTTGATCTTGAATTCTCATCGGAAACTTATTTTTATTTGTGAGTTGTAAATATTTTTTTTCAAATATAGCATCATTCTCAGGATTTAAACGCACATAATTTCTTAAAAACAGAGCCAAACCTGTAATTTTTTCTTC
>JAYVVO010000141.1:0-5761 GCA_043786955.1 Saprospiraceae bacterium | reverse complement strand
GCTACTGTACCGGAAAGACGATCAGCACCATATTTTACACCAATCTCGGTCTGATACAGCGATTCATTTTTATCGGGTACAACCTGTGTAAAATTTCCTTTGCCATCCAAAGTAATACTCGAAAAAGTGCGCATTTCTGGAAAATAAAACCCTTTTGTAAACGAGCCATATAAATTTGTGCTGATACTTGTAGCGTAATTTGCACCCACAACAAATCCGTAATCGTTAAAGCTAACGTTGCGTGTTGTAAATTTCCCTGTCAACCATCTGTAAGCTGCATCAGCAGAATTAGTAGCTGACGCGTTTGTATAACTTGCCGATTCACCCACTGTGACGATACCTTTTTGTAATTCGTAGCGCGCACCAACATCTAAACGCAATTTGCCGAACACCATTTCATCGCCTGCATAGAGCGCAATTTTGTTAGCCTCGAAAGTGTTGTATGTTCGGCTTGCAACGTTTTGGCGAAAACCACCCTTGGTAAGTTTAATAACTTTCCCAGAGGTATCAGCATAAGTCAAATCTACCAAACGCGGCTGATCTTTTAATTCAACCAACACACCTGTACCAACTTCATCTTGTAATTGCTGTGTAGTTGAAGCAAAAGTACCTACGGTAAAATTATGTTCTGAATCACCGTTCTTAATTTTTTTTGTAATTCTTAGATCTGTAGAATAATCGGACATCGGGCGGTTTCTGAGTGTAATGGCATCTTCAGTAACGAAAGTTTTACCGTTATTCCCTCCTGTCGATAAATCTAAAGGTTGACCGTTATCGGCGTAGGTATAATTATACGATTTTAAAATGCCGCTCTTGCTTTTTGCATAGGCATCAATTTCAAACGTTTTACCAGGCGACCAAAAATCGAAAGTATGTTCAAATTTTGAAACACGCGTTTTCGATTTTAAAATCCATCCTTCAAACTCTTTCACAAATTCTAACATAAACGAATTGCCCCGTGCAGTAACACCATTGCGCAAATTTCCCTGAATTGTTCCTAACGGATTGACCAAAGCGAATGAACCCATTTGTGGAGAATATACAGACGTTACTTCTTTGCCATCATTCCCGGTTGCGGCATCAATCGTGTTTTTTAAGTGAGGCGAAGGCAAAAAGAACTGCGCATTGTCATCTAAAGTACGGAAATAGAAACGAATGAATCCATTATCAATTTGGCGCGTAATATTTCCTCTGAATTGGTAACCGCGCGAATCGGCACCCGTAGGCTGCGGACCTTCATCGTAACGGGCAAATCCACCTAAATTATATTGCCATTTTTCTCCCATTGAACCGCCCGTATTAAAATCAACGCGATATAAACTATAGTCGCCTGCACTGATTTTAACAACCGATTCCACTTCTCCACCACCTTTTTTAGAAATATAATTGAAAACGCCCAAAGGCGAACCAACACCAAAAAGTGTTGAAGAACCACCTCGCGCAAATTCTACATTTGCAACACCCATATCTGGGCGAAAATAAATATCTTGCGCCGAAGAAGTTAAATATCCTGTTGACTGAACAGGCATTCCATCTTCTTCCAAAGGTGTATATTTGTATTGACCTGCTGAAGGCATACCGCGAACAAAAATATTCGAAGCCACATCGCCACCACCGCCTTCGGCGTGAACGCCAGGAATAATGCGCAAAATATCTGCCATAGAATTAGCAGAAATAGCCTGAATTTGTTTGGCAGAAATTTGAGAAAGCGAACCCGTCATTTCTTTTTGCGTTCTCGCTGTACCTGTGCCTGTTACAACCACTTGGTCTAAATTAAAAATATCACTCTCTAAAATAAAATCTTCGTTTTGTTCTGCACCAGTTAAGTTAATATCTCGATACGTCGTTTTTAAACTCAAAGCACTAACAACTACTTGCGTTGCACCAGTTACATCAGTTTTGAAGTTGTAGTTACCTTCTACATCAGTCATCGCGCCTACCGATTTACCTTTCAATACAACAGTAGCACCAATAACAGGCTCTTTATTCGAGTCAATGACTTTACCTTTTAATACCGATTGCGCTATTACAAATTCTGTTGTAAAAAACAACATAGCCATAAGCGATAAAAACCTCATGGATATAGAAAATTTTAAAAAACACGTTTCTTTTTTCATAATTCTTGATTTTTTTAAAAAAATTTTAGTTCTGAAAATCGTTAAAATTCATTTTTATAATTTTGAATTTTATAATTTTAAACAAATGTAGTTTCTTTTTTTAAATCACAAAACGTTTAATAATTCTCAATTTACGTAAACGATTACGGCATCGTTTACGTAATAAAACTTTTTAAAAAAAATTTTATTAAAAATTCAAAACACCCATTTTTAATAAATTTATATCTATTTTTGGCAGAAAAAATTACAGTAGGTTATGAAGAATCGTCCTGCAACTTTAAAAGATATGGCTTTAAAACTCAACACCTCGGTTGCTACCATTTCAAGGGCTTTGAAAGATAAACCAGATATTAGTAGCGAGATGCGCGAAAGAGTTAAAAATTTAGCCAACGAATTAAAGTATCAACCTAATTCGATGGCTTTGAATTTGAAATTCCATAAATCGCAAACAATAGGGTTGGTTATTCCTAAAATTGTACACTTCATGTTTTCAACCATGATTTCGGGTATATTGGAAGAAGCTGAAAAATATGGTTACAATGTTCTGATTTGCGAATCGAATCAGAAGTATGATCGCGAAGTACGTATAGTTGGCGATTTAATGCGCGGGAAAGTAGATGGATTGATAATCTGTTTTTCGAACCAAACGCGTAATTTTAATCATATTGAGCAAGTTGTAAACAACGCCGTTCCTTTAGTTATGCTCGATAAAAGCACGGATAATATTAACGCCGATCAAGTTATTGTTGACGATTACGAAGGGGCATTTGCTGCTGTTGAACACCTCATTCAGCAAGGCTATCAACGTATTGCGCATATTAATGGTAACGAAACACTTCATCACTCGCAAGCCAGACTTTCAGGATATTTAGATGCACTTGCTAAACACGGTTTGCAAACCGAAGAAAGTCTCATTTTTAGAGCAGAAGAATTTACTTTGGAAGAAGGTATGATGCTTGGCAAACAAATATTTTCACATCCTAATAAACCTGATGCCGTTTTTTCTATTTCTGATGATGTTATTATTGGCGTTCATCAATATTTAAAATCGCAGCGTGTTGCGATTCCAAAAGAATTTGGTTTGGTCGGATTTAGTGATTCCGTTCTCGCTTCCGTAATCGAACCTTCATTGAGTAGTGTGCGACAACCGGGTTACGATATGGGAAATCTGGCAGTAAAACGCTTGCTCGAACTCATAAATGCCGAAGAAAAAGATTTACCCACTTCGGTTCAAACACTCACGTTAAAAACAGAATTAATTATTAGAAACTCATCACTACGGAATTCATGAATATACTCATTGCTTGCGATAGCTTTAAAGATGCTTTAGCTGCTGTTGAAGTTTGCAGCGCTATTGAGCGCGGTTTAACATTGGCAAATCCGAGTTTTAAAACGCGCATTTTTCCTTTAGCAGATGGAGGTGAAGGTGTTAAAGATGTTTTAGATTTTCATTTAGGCTTAGAAACAAAAACTGTTGAAGTTCACAATCCATTGTTTAGAAAAATTAAGGCTTGCTACAGTTTGGTTGACAGTTATCTGTTAACAGTTGACAGTAAGGGCGTATTGCAATGCGCCCCTACTCAAATGTCAACTGACAACTGTCAACCAAAAACGGCATTTATAGAAATGGCTCAAGCGGCAGGTTTACAATTGTTAAAAACCGAAGAACGCAACCCTTTAAAAACAACAACTTTTGGTGTTGGTGAAATAATTTTAGATGCCATAAAACACGGAGCAAAGCAGATAATTATAGGCATCGGAGGTTCTGCTACAAATGATTTAGGCATAGGTATGGCAGCAGCTTTGGGTTGGAAATTTTTAGACAAAAACAAAAAAGAATTAATTCCGATTGGAGAAAATTTAATTTATGTTGAAACTATTATTCCTCCAAATAAAAATTTATTAGAAAAAGTAGATTTTGAAGTGATGTGCGATGTGAACAATCCTTTATTAGGCAAGAGTGGCGCAGCGCATACTTATGCCAAACAAAAAGGCGCAAGTGCTGAGGAAATTTTAGCATTGGAAGAAGGAGCAAAACAATTATTGAGTGCAATAACCAAAAGCAGTTTGGGCAGAAGATTTTCTGTCATTGAAAAAACTCTTGGCGCAGGTGCAGCAGGCGGATTCGGTTTTGGTTGTTTGCATTTTCTAAATGCTAAAATTAAAAGTGGCATTACCACTATAATGGATCTAACCGATTTTGATAAACAAGTTGCTTGGGCGGATATTATTTTTACGGGCGAAGGACAAATTGATAGTCAAACAGCGCAGGGTAAATTAATTTCTGGCATCATATCGCGTAGCCAAAACAAATCTGTAATTGCTTTGTGTGGTTCTTTAAATTTAAGACCAAAAAATTTAACTGATTTAGGTTTAAAAGCAGTATTTCCAATAAATCCTAAAATAACAAGTTTGTCAGAAGCATTAAAAAATACAGCAGAAAATTTAGAAATGACAGCTTTCAACATTGCACGTTTATTAGTTATGGGTGATAAACGATGAATAGTAAAAAAAAACCGTAGTTCATAACTTATTACTCATAACTGTTTTTTATTTTCGCACTTCTTTTAAAATAAGTTTTTTTCAAAATTGATTTTTGAGTTTAAAGTTATAAGTACACTCTGTTTTTCGCCCTCATAACTATCAACTATCAACTATCAACTATCAACTATCAACTATCAACTAAAATGAATAATATCGAAGTTTTTAAATTCGGCGGCGCATCTATTAAAAATATTGAAAGCATAAAAAATGTAGCAAGCATCATCAAATCTCACAGCGATAAAAATTTAATTGTCGTCGTTTCTGCGATGGGAAAAACGACTGATGGATTAGAGGAAATCGTAAAAATTTATATGGGCAATGTAGAGGCGTTGCATGCAACGTCTCTACTTGACAATTTAAAAAAGAAACATTTTGAAATAGCATCAAAACTTTTAAAAAATCCATCAAATACTCTACAATCCTTAAATGATTTATTTGTCGAAATTGAATGGATTTTAGAAGATGAACCGCACGATGCTTACGATTATATTTACGATCAAATTGTTAGTCTCGGCGAGTTGCTATCTACGCGCATTATTGCTGATTATTTAAAAGAGCAAGGTTTAAATGCAGAATGGTTCGATGCACGCGACGTAATTAAAACAGACGAAACTTGGCGCGAAGCACGCGTTAATTGGCAAAATACAGAGTCAGCAATTTCTAAATTGCTTTTGACAAAATTAAATACTTCACAACCAACTATAATTGTTACGCAAGGTTTTATTGGTTCAACAAAAGATAATAACACGACGACCTTAGGTCGCGAAGGATCTGATTTTTCAGCAGCAATTTTTTCACACTTTGTACAACCACAGCACATGACAATTTGGAAAGATGTTGACGGTGTGTATAGTGGAGATCCACGCGTATTTAAAAACGTTGAAAAATTACCACAAATTAGTTTCGACGAAGCAATAGAAATGACATATTTCGGTGCAACAGTTGTTCATCCGAGAACGATTCAACCGTTGAAACAAAAAAATGTACCACTTATTGTGCGGTCTTTTATAAAAAAAGATGTTGAAGGAACGCAGATCGGTAATTTTGAAAACGTGATAAAATATCCACCCATTTTTACAATTGAACGCGATCAAGCATTC
>JAYVVO010000140.1:0-5762 GCA_043786955.1 Saprospiraceae bacterium | reverse complement strand
GCACTACAAAAGTTTGCGCCATTGCGGGCAGATTAAATGAACACGGGAAACTCGAAATTGTAGGTATTGGTAAAGTTGACAGCCTCGGCGTTATGCGTGGCGTTGTTACCAATATTGAGAAAACTGTAAACGCCATCCAAGAAGCTTTAGCGGGTGCCGAACGCATGGCTAAACAAAAATTTCAACGCGTACACGTTGGCATTGCTGGTCAGCACATTAAAAGTTTGCAACATCGCGGACTTTTAACGCGCGATAATTTGCATACTGAAATCAGTATCACAGATATTCGCCGCTTGGTGAGCGATATGTTCAAATTGGTTTTGCCTCCAGGCGATAAAATTCTACACGTCATTCCACAAGAATTTACAGTTGATAGCGAACAAGGCATCGTTGATCCGATTGGCATGAGTGGTGTGCGCCTTGAAGCGAATTTCCATATCATTACTGGTCAAATTTCGGCGACTAATAATATTCAAAAATGTGTTGAACGCACCGGACTGAAAGTAGAATCTTTAACTTTAGAACCTATTGCATCGGCACACGCTGTTTTAAGCGATGAAGAAAAAGAAGCGGGTGTTGCTCTGGTAGATATTGGCGGCGGAACAACTGACATCACAATTTTTTACGAAGGGATTATTCGTCATACAGCAGTAATTCCGTTTGGTGGCAATGTTATTACTGCCGATATTAAAGAAGGTTGTGCCGTTATGCAACATCAAGCTGAAGCATTAAAAGTAAAATTTGGCAGCGCACTGACGGAAGAAGTTTTCGATAACAGAATTGTAACAATACCCGGCATTAAAGGTCGCGATTACAAAGAAATTAGTGAAAAAAACCTTTCGCGCATCATTCAAGCGCGCATGGAAGAGATTTTCGATTTCGTAGTTTGGGAAATTCGCCGTTCAGGTTACGAGCGTAAACTTATAGGCGGTATCGTTTTAACAGGTGGTGGTGCATTAATGCGCGACATCGAAAAACTGTGTTCATTTCATACCGGAATGAGTACACGTATCGGCATGCCGGTTGAAAGATTGGCGCATGGATATTCTGAAACAGTTGCAAGCCCAATTTACGCCACGGCAATTGGGTTATTGATAAACGGTATAAAAAACGAATCGGAAAAAGTAGTTACAACAACTGAACCAATTCGCTCCCAAGTTGCTCAAAATACTTCGAATTCAGAAAAAGTTGCGGAGCAATCTTTTATGTCAGATGATAGTAAGGCTTCGACTAAAGCTAACAATAACAAATGGTTGGAAAGTATTTTTAAAAAAACCAAAGAGTGGTTCGAAGCTGAACCAGACGTTGATTTAAAATAAATTGCTATGAGCTATGAGCCATGAGTTATAATCCTTTCGCGGTTATTGCTCATTATTCATAACTCATGGCTCATAGCTCAAATCTAAAACAGCAAAAAACATGCTACTTAATTTCGAACAAGGTGGACCAAACATAATTAAGCTCATCGGTGTAGGTGGTGGCGGATCTAACGCTGTTACGCACATGTACAAGCAAGGTATTGTTGGCGTTGATTTCGCCATTTGCAATACAGATTTACAGTCAATGGTACAAAGTCCAGTGCCGACACGTATTCAATTAGGAAAAGAAGTTTCTAAAGGTTTGGGTGCTGGCTCGCAACCACAACGCGGAAAGCAAGCGTGTCTTGAAAGCATTGACGAAATTAAGGAATATCTGCAAAACGGTACGCGTATGTTATTTATAACTGCGGGCATGGGTGGTGGGACTGGTACAGGTGCTGCGCCTATAATTGCGAAATGCGCGCAAGAAATGGGTATTCTAACCGTTGCTATCGTGACGCTACCTTTTACTTTTGAAGGTAGAAAGCGCGTTTCGCAAGGCATGGAAGGTTTGGAAGAATTAAAAAATAATGTTGATACCATAATAGTTATCTCGAATGATAAATTGCGCCAAATCTTTGGTAATTTATCAGTTACTAATGCTTTTGCACAAGCAGATAATATTTTAACAACCGCCGCTAAAGGCATTGCAGAAATTATCACAGTTTCAGGTCACGTGAATGTTGATTTTGAAGACGTTAGTACAGTTATGCGCGGTAGTGGTGTTGCCATAATGGGAACGGGCATTGCTGAGGGCGAAAAACGCGCACTCAAAGCAACAGATGCAGCACTTTCTTCTCCCTTACTGGAAGAAACAAATATTTCGGGTGCTAAACAGATCTTAGTCAATATCACATCTGGCACGAAAGAAGTAACGATGGATGAAATTTTCTCTATCACAGAATTTGTACAAGAAGAAGCTGGTGAAAATGCCAACTTGATTTGGGGTAATTGTTACGATGATACACTCGGCGATAAATTAGCTGTAACTGTTATAGCTACCGGCTTTGAAGCACGCAGTTACGTGCCAAAAGCGCAAGACCCACACAAAAAAATAGTTGTGAGTTTGGAAGATGACGTTAGAAAAAAAGACGTTAATCCATCTTCTTTCGATGTTTTTAGTGGCGAAAGCTCGGCAGATAGAAATAATGTCATCGAGTTTGATGCGCAACGTTTCATGAAAGGCAGACCCACTGCTGCCGCAAAAAACGTTGTTGATTATTCCGAAACACCAGAGAGTCGCGAACAAAACGAAGACGAACGCCGCAGACGATTAGCTGCTGAGACTGCACGTCGTGAAAAATTGCGTACATCAACCAATACTATAAAATTAAATAACCCTCAGACGATTGTTGAGTTAGAAAACGAACCTGCATATTTGCGTCGTGGTGTTAAACTAGATGCAGTTCAACATTCATCGCAAGTAGCTGCGCAGCAACAAGCATCATCTTTTTGGGCAATTGACGAAAATAATGATTTGCGTGGCAATAGTGGCAATACTTTCTTGCACGATAACGTTGATTAATGGTTAATGATTAATGGTCAATGGTTAATGGTTAAATTTGTTTCCTTACCCTTTATAATTCATAATTTACAATACAGAAAATGCTTTCATTTTTTTCATATTCACGAACGTTGCTCGCAACGTTCGTATTTTTTTTGACACTATGTGCTTGTAATCAACCGAGTACAACGGCAACCAATACTGCTCCACCGAAAACACCAACAGAAGTTGTTGCTACACAACCGAATGCTACGTCGGAAGATGCGACGAAACAAATGTTGGGTAATATATCCGATAAGAAATCAGGAACAACTACGCAACAGGGTACTATAAATGGAAATAGTACCGATGACGCTAAAGAATCTTTAGCAGATTCAAAAGATGCAGCAAATGATTTACAAACAGTCACTAATGCTGATGGCACTACAACAACACACAAAAAAAAACACCGTCATCATCATAAAAGAAATTACGACCCCAACTTAACAGGAACAACTGAGGCAAGTGGCGCAACTTCCGAAAATACAGCTCAAACAGATAACGGACAAGCTGCGGACGCTGCGGGTGTGGTCAAAAAAATTCCAGCTAAAGTTTATACTGTTTTGACGTATGTTTTAAAAAACCATCAAGCACCAGCTAATTATGTTGGTGGTCGTGTTTTTACAAACGTTGAAAAAGTTTTACCCGTCAACGATGCCAAAGGAAGACGAATTAATTATCAAGAATGGGATGTAAATCCACACGTGAATGGTGTAAATCGTGGTGTAGAACGACTTTGCACTGGCGACGATAATCGCGATTGGTACACAAACGATCATTACAAAACTTTTACACAAGTTATTCCCAAATAAAAAAAGTATTTATAAAAAGTCCAAACAAAAGATATGTCAAATTTTACTTTTTTGAAAACAAACGTATCGCCCGAAGTGGCAGGTGCTTCTGTTGTTTTGGATGGCGCAGAACTCAATAATTTTGTTAAATTTCACAAAACGATTGCACAACTTTTGCATTTCCCAGATTATTATGGCAATAATTTAGACGCACTCGATGAAGTGTTAAGCGATATGGAATTTTCGACCCTAAAAAATATTCAAATTGTTTTACGCCATTATGATCAACTGTTGAGCGATGAGCCAAACGATAAAAAAATAGCCTTACTTCAAGTATTGAACGGTGCTATTTCTTTTTGGAAAAAAGATGGTTCTCGAAAAATGGGCGTTTTATTTGAGCCTTCAAAAACAGCAAAAGCCGACGTAAAGTTGATTTCGCAATAATCCTATAATTTTTAGTTTAAAATTTATAAATTTTAAACTAAAAATATTTATTTGTAGAAAAATAGACTATTTTTGTGTTGATAATAAAGTTTTAAATTCTAAAAGATTTACGATACTACATGACAGAGAAAACAATCCTCCCCGTCTCTTCCATTGTTAAGTAATTTATTCTTTCGGATTTAAGATTTTTTTTACTTTTTATTAATTTCTTAAAAATTTCAAAATGAAAAAAATTTCTTTCTTTTTAGTTGTTTCTTTATTAGCAGTTTTTATTTCAAGCTCAAAATTGAGTGCTCAGAATTATTCTGGCTCAATAGGTTTACGCTTAGGCGGTTACAATGGTATAACATACAAAGGCTTTATCAATGAAAAAGCTGCATTTGAAGTATTTGGAACTTTCCGTTCTTACTCTTCGGCTTATACTTTCTTAACAGCTACTGCTTTGTATGAAATTCACAATGCTATCCCAAATGTTGATGGTTTGAAATGGTATTACGGCGGTGGTGTTACTGCTGGATTTTTCTCGTATCAATCGAGTTATATTGGTTCGACAACGTCGACAATTTTTGGAATAACAGGTATATTAGGTTTAGAATACGTTTTTAAGGATGTTCCGATCAATGTCAGCTTAGATTGGGCACCAACGTATTATTTAAATAGCGGTTTCGGTTTTAGTGGCGATTATTTCGCGCTTTCTGGTCGTTATATTTTTGGTAGAAAATAAAATATTTTATAAATTTTTTAAAAAGCAGCCATTTCAAATAATGGCTGCTTTTTTTATTGTCAAACGCGCCAGTTTTTATAAACTTTAATTAATCCATTTGTTGAAGCATCGTGAGAAGCGATGTCTGAATCATTTTTAAGTTCTGGTAAAACCTTATTGGCTAATTGTTTTCCGAGTTCTACACCCCACTGATCGAAACTAAAAATATTCCAAATTATACCTTGAACAAAAATTTTATGTTCATACAGCGCAATCAAAGAACCTAAAGTATAAGGTGTAATTTTTTTTATCAAGAAAGAATTTGTCGGACGATTACCTTCAAAAACTTTAAATGGAATTAATTTTTCGCGTTGCGCTGCATCCATAGTTTGTAATTCTGCTGCGACTTGTTCTTCCGTTTTTCCATTCATCAAAGCTTCAGTTTGTGCGAAAAAATTTGACAGCAATATGACGTGATGTTCACCGAGTGGATTATGACTAATGGCTGGTGCAATAAAATCGCAAGGAATTAAATTTGTACCTTGATGTATCAGTTGATAAAAAGCGTGCTGACCATTTGTTCCAGGTTCACCCCACACTACAGGACCTGTTTTGTAATTTACATTTTTTCCATTTCTATCCGTGTGTTTACCGTTGCTCTCCATATTTCCCTGCTGAAAATATGCTGCAAAACGATGCAAATATTGATCGTACGGTAAAATCGCTTCTGTTTGTGCGTCAAAAAAATCAGTATACCACAAACCAACCAAAGCCATGATGACGGGAATATTTTTGTCAAAATCGGTATGTTTAAAATGTTCGTCGCTCGCGTGCGCACCGTGCAATAACTGATCGAAATTATCAAAACCAATCGTCAATGCAATAGAAAGTCCAATCGCGCTCCACAAACTATATCTTCCACC
>JAYVVO010000139.1:0-1957 GCA_043786955.1 Saprospiraceae bacterium | reverse complement strand
ATTTTGTATTACCTTCTAAAATATATTTTGTAGTTATAAAATCTTGGTTGTAAGCTGTAAGTATTCCAGCGCGCCAATTATTTTTCTTAATTTTATACAAACCTTCCAAAGAAATTTTATTCTCTTTTAAATTCGGAACTGGGAGAGTTTTTAATAATTGCGTATTGCGGTTCAACCATATCTTATTTTCAATTTCATTCAATGCGTTTGTCGCAACTTCATCACCCGTAGCACTCGCTGTTTCGTTTTGTTGTGATGATTTACTATTCATATCCACATCTGCATTAACCGAATTGTGGTTAAATCCTAAAATGTTCAATGGTGAAAACGAAGCAAAAGCATCGTGTTCGAGCTTTGTTTCCGCAATGGCAAATTTTGAACGTTCGGTATTGTTGAGCAAATGAGAAATTGATTCCGTAATGCCGTTCCAGATTGTTGATTGATTTTTTTTAGACGTAATGGTCGAAAGTTGTTTTGTGCCAGCTTCTTTCGATCCATAATTATTTTGGTTTGCACCAGAATTAGAAACAACTGCGTTTTGATTTTCAGAAACTTTTCGTGCTTCGTCGTAAAGTTTGAGCACAGGAAAAATAGTTAAAACAAATATCGCTGCTTCCAATACGCGGTATTTTTTTAAACGCAAATGCCAACGCAAAAAGAAATTAATGCGCGGTTCAAATGCTCTCCAATGTTCAGGATTAAATTCGGTCGGAATAGATTTTAATTTTTGTGAAAACAAAGCGTCGAATGAATTATTCGCGTCTTCAATATTTTCTAAATCAGTTTCAATAGCTTGCCAAGTGTGTGCCTGTGGTTCAAATTTAAAATTATCTAAACGCGCTAAAAAAGTCTTATCTAATTCTAATTCCTCGCTTTCTGAAGCTGAAATTTTATTCTCTAAGGCACTCCAACTTTCAGCAGAAGGCACAAAATTTAAAGTCGCTAAGTTTTCTAAGCGCGCTTTAATGATATCGTCAAAATCTTTGAAATCTTTATCGTTTGTGTTATCCATGTGTATGTTTAATTTTAGGAGTTAAGTGTTCTTGCAACTTTAGTCTTGCTTTCACTAAATTCGAGCGCGAGGTACTCTCTGAAATATTCAATTGTTCGCCAATTTCTTTGTGCGAATACCCTTCTACAACATATAAATTAAACACGGTTCTGTACGACTGCGATAAATTCTGTATAGCCTCTAAAATATCTTTTTCGGAACATTTACTAATCGCATCAGCGTCATAACTTTTTAATTCGTAGGCAGTTTCAATATCTTCTGTTCTACGCTTCACCGATTTACGATAATAATCTATGGCAGTGTTCACCATTATGCGGCGCATCCAAGCGCCGAGCGACGTGCCGATATCGTAAGTAGCAATGTATTTATAAACCTTAATAAAACCTTCATGCATAATGTCAATAGCATCGTACTCGCTATTCGCATAGCGCATACACACCGACATCATCGAGCTGTAATATTCTTCGTACAGACGTTTTTGCGCCCAACGCTCATTATTTATACATGCCTCGACGAAACTGCGCTCATCGTGCGCAAGCGTTAAAGTAAAATCCATAAACTGGTTTTATAGGTCGTTAGTTATAAAACGTTTTAAACATTTAAAATGCTGCTTGTGTGTTGGAATAATTTAAAAGCTCCTAATTATCACCAAAGCTAATTAAATTCTGGCGCATTTCGGTTTCAAACTTCTAACGACTAAATATTTTCTTAAACTTACAGTAAATTCGTGCCGAGAATATTTTTTTTATAATTCAAGAAATATCTTAAACTTAGCTCGGTTGACTTTGATTTTTGGTTAAAAGTTTTATGAACTTTTATTTTGTAAAGGTTTTAATTTAAATAATGTTGAGGTGCTCTGCACCTCTGTAAATACTTTTCTGTGGTTTCCTACAAAGGTTTAGGTGCGCTGCGCCATTCGTTACATAGGCGCAGCGCGCCTAAACC
>JAYVVO010000138.1:0-5792 GCA_043786955.1 Saprospiraceae bacterium | reverse complement strand
GTCATTTTTTTTAAAATAGTAAGCAAGGAGGAACAAAATAAAATAACTGGTGGCATAAATATTTTTAATTATTTTTTACCAAGACAAAATACTTGTCTCGACACCTTCTATGCTTGTACCAAGTTAACAAATTACAACGAACACAACACCGCTAGCAGTTATGTTTTTTGAAAATTTGAAAACGGAGGGACAAATACAAACCCTGCTAAACTTGAGAGTTTCAAGAGGCGATTAAAAAGAGAGTATGGTTTTTAATTTTCTATAATAATTTATTTATGAAGCAAGATAAATTAAAATTGGCTTTCGATCAATTCAAGAATTCTGATGAAAACTTGAGTTTAATTACAGGAGGTTATCCAGGCACTAACGATCCACCTACACCAGGCGGGGGAGTTGATACTAATGGAAATGTCGTTTACACTGAAAGAATTTCTACAAAAACTGGACTTTTTCTATTAACAATAACTGACAATAAAGATGGTACTTATACTAATAGATACTACAACATGATTGGTAGAGATGTAACACAAGGTTCAAAAACAGCTGAGTAAGTAATAATAAAGTGTCTGTTAATTTTAAAATATTGACAGACACTTAAAAAAGAATAACATGATATTAATTATATGCCACAAAAATGACAAAAGCACAGACGAAATTATCAACTGGTTGCATTTTTTTAATCAAAAATTTTTTAGGTGCGACTTTAAAGGATTTATTCAAAATTTCATTTTAAAATCTGTAGTGCCAAATAATGGAGTACAGTCCTCACAGATTTTTTCTAAAAGAGATAATTGTGAAGTTAAAAGTATTTGGTATCGAAGAGAAGATTTAGAAAATTTTGATTGTAACTTTCGTGAAGGAGACGAGTATTTTAAAAATCTATTGTTAGAAGAGTACATAGCAGTAAAAAAAGTGTTTTGGAATTCAACAAATTCTATAAAATGTCTTTCATCTTTTGACAGTTCTGCTAAAGATAAAATCAAAATGCTTAACGAAGCAAATTTACTTGAAATTGACATCCCCGAAACTATTATCACAAACAATAAAAATGACTTGCACCAATTTTTGGAAAAAAATAGTGAACTTATTTGTAAAGCAAGTAGTGAAAATATAAATTATGTGATTGACAATGAAATTGCTTGTGCACAATATGTCAAATCAATTTCAAAAATAGAATTAGAAACTTTTCCTGAGTATTTCTTTCCAACTTTTTTTCAGAAAAAAATTGATAAGGAATTTGATATAAGAGTCTTTTTTCTGAATAATATATGCTATAGTATGGCAATATTTAGCAATAAAACTGATTTTCGAGAAGATTATAAACAACACAGGTATGTTTCAATAAAATTACCAGATAGTCTTGAAGAAAAAATTGTTAAATTGATGAATAAATTAAATTTAAATATTGGTTGCTTGGATTTTGTAAAAAGCCGAGTAGATCTAAAATATTATTTCCTTGAGATTAATCCAAACGGTTTTTTTTCGATGGTCTCAATTCCATGTAATTATTATCTCGAAAAAAAAATTGCAGAATACCTTATTTATGAATAAGAATATTAGCGCTTTAGATAAATTTAATCAGTTAAAAGAAGATATTGAAATTCAAATCTTTTGTTTAAACATACCACTAACGTTTTGCTTTTTAAATATAGCGTTAGAAGAAAATATGGTTGAATCCAATATAAAAGAAAGTAAGAGTCAATACCATGGTTCCCTAAGTTTTTCCGTTGGATATTTTCATAAACCAATTTCACTTTTTTTAAAACACTAAACTAAATGGAAAATCAACTAAATCATTTCAAGTTGTTTTCAAATTGTGTATTGGTTAAAGGTGTTTGCAAGAGTTTAATTCTTGACTTACAGTTTCATAAATATTTTGAGATTGAAAACGAGTTGTATAATGTTCTACAAAAAAACATAGAGAACTCTTTTACAATAATTGAATTAAAAAAGCAATTTAAATATCAGTACGACGAAGGAATTGATTCTTTTTTCAATTATTTTAAGGAAAAAAATTTGGGATTTTTTACTGATGAACCAAGAATATTTCCAAAGTTAAAAATTCAATGGGATAGCCCCTTTAAAATAACAAATGCTGTCATAGAATTTAGTAATTTTAGTAAATACGATTTGATAGATTTAATCTATCAATTAGAAAATCTTGGATGTACTGCGATTGAGCTAAGATTTAAAGATGAAATATCTTTAGAAGTCTTAGAAAATATTTTAATTAAAACTGAACTTAGCCGAATAATTGCTTTTTTTATTTTTATAAAGGATTTCGAAGCCTTAAATATTGGAGATTTATCAAACTTAAAACAAAAATATCCTCGCGTAGCGGAATTTATTGTACACTCATGTAAGGTAAATAAAGAAGTATATTCAAAAGATAAACTTTTTAATTTATCTTTTATTCGATTCACAGGGAATATCCTAAATTCAAAATCAGAACTCAAAAATAAAAGAAGTTTTGTAATAAACATTGAGTCTTATTCAGAAGCAAGAAATTATAATTTAGGTCTAAATAGGAAGGTAAGTATAAATGAGTTTTCCGAGATAAAAAACTATATTTCGCATGAGAAAGTGTACGGAAATCTGGAAAAAAATAAAATATCTGAGATTATTTCAACTATTGAGTTTCAAGTAAAATGGGGAATTAGTAAAGATAAAATCGAAATATGTAAAGATTGTCAATTTAAATATTCATGTGTTGACAACAGCGACATAATTAAAAAAAATAATAAATTTTTTAAAGTTGAATCTTGCAACTACAACCCAATTAAAAATATATGGTTTCATTAATTAGCAAAATTACTTTTAATACCTTGATATTGTTTAGTTTTTTTAAGTGTAACTCCCAAAATAGAATAGATTCCATACGTTCTCAACTCATCGACACTTGGTATTCATCAGCTTCTAAAAATATTGAACTGAAATTTACGCAAGAAAATAAATACATTTTGTTACAAAATAATGATGTCGCACTAATTAATGCTCATTTTAAAATTGAACCTTCAAAAGATGAAATTTGGATTAAAATAATAGATCAATTTGATACTATCAAATGTCTATATTACATTTTGGAGGATAAATTAGTTCAAATAAATTTTAAAAAAGGTATTGGCATTGACAATCACATTGACGAAATTGGTGTTTTTTTAAAAAAGCAAAATCAAAAATTTGAATCGACTCAACTTTGTCAATCTTGTAAAACTGCAAATTATTTACTACCATCAGATTTTAGGGGTTCAATATTTATATCGTTTAATCCAAGTTCTTCACATAAATTAAATTTAGATTCAATACTAGTCCAACGAATTTCAAAAAACGGTATATTGGAATCCGATTATAATATTAATATTTCAAGATTTATAGATAGGAAGTTTAAGTTCTTTCAAGAAGATTTAAATTCCGAAAAAAAAATTGAATTAGAGGTCATAGATATTTTTAAAAGGTTTACAGAAGAAGAGCTTAATAAAATTGACCCCAATAAAGTATTTATCCTTCCTATAGGTTATAATCAAGGGAATAGAGATGAATTAAACTCAATTTTTGGAAAGAATATTGTAGGAAATATCGAATGTTATGAAGTAAATACTTTTAAAAATTTGAGGAAAATATTTTTCCCAAAAGAATAAAGGAAAATCTTAAATTTACTTAATTCTTAAATACAACTTTGAATTGATTATTCTATTTTTAAGTAATGAAAATTGTACAAAGTTACTGGTCACATCCTTCGCATTTCAAAGATGAAGGAAAATTTGGCCGTACAGTAGGTGGATTTTTAGATGAGCGATTTCATTATATGGGTTGGGCTTTGAGTTGTTTAACTTTAAAAAAGTGGTATAAAAATATAGAATTGGTCACGGATTCGGTAGGTGCTTCCCTATTTATAAATCAGTTAAATTTGCCTTACACTTCAACTTCCGTTTGTTTAGATGAATTGAATCATTATCATCCTGAACTTTGGGCAATAGGCAAAATCAAAGCATATCAAATTCAAACTGAACCTTTTTTACACATTGATGGTGACATTTTTATTTGGAAAAAATTTGGAGATACTGCTTTTCATAAAAAGTCTTTGGTTGTACAGAATATTGATTTGGATTATCCTTGGTACAAAGAAATGATGGTTGCCATTGAAACGCACTTTGAATTTGTACCAACTGAAATTAAGAACGCCTACAAGATTAGAAATGATTTTACAGCTATAAACGCGGGTATAATTGGTGGAACTGATGTAGAATTTTTTAAAAATTACACAAAGAAGGCTTTTGAGTTTGTAGATAAAAACAAAGAAAATTTAGTGAAAATTGATATTGGTTTGTTCAATACCATTTTCGAGCAATATCTTTTTTATTGTATGGCTAAAACGCAAAACAAAACTATTCAACCACTTTTTAATTTAAAACCGCACAGTGAATTTACAGAGTTGATGAATTTTAATTTAGTGCCAAACTTGTGTTCATATATCCATTTGATGGGTTTTGCCAAAAAAAATATTTATGCCTGCGAGCAAATAGAGATGCGGTTAAAATATGAGTTTCCAAACTATTATGCGCACTTCGTAAAATTATTTCCAAAACCGTATTTCAACCAGCCTGAAAATCGGTTCGAAAAACTTAAAAAGGCATATAATTTTTTAGCGCAAGCAGATAGCAATTCTATTTTAAAACAAAATTTTTGTTTAAACGACGGCGTTAAAATTATAGAAGGCGAGAATGAAACTAAAACTTTAGAATATACAAATCCGCAATGGGATAAAAAAGAAACAATGACATTGGCAGGTTGGGATTTAATGTTGCCTGCTTTTTCAGAACCAAGTTGTGGATATGACATTATTAATTCGGTTTCGGAAGGGCATAGCAAAAAAGAAATTGAAGAATTAAAATCAAAGGTTATTGAATTTTTAATGTCTAAACTCATTTACAAAGATATTTTAAAGTTTTCAAAGTAAAACCCAACTTATTATGCCAAATACCACCAAAACTTTTGACCCAACCGCTATTGACGAGCGCAATGAAACCCTACAATTCATTGGCAACCCACCGACGTGGTTTATGCGGTTTGGTATATCTGTTATTTGTTTAGTGCTTGTTGTTTTTACGGCGGGTGCGTATTTTATAAAATATCCAGACATCGTCACGGCAAAAGTTACTATCACAACATCAAATCCACCTATACGGGTGTTGGCAAAAAGTAGTGCGCGCGTAACTGAGCTTTTGGTAAAAAATAATGCCATTGTTAAACAAGGCGAGGTGCTGTGTGTTATGGAAAACGCTGCCAATTGGAAACACGTGCTTGCATTAGAAAAGCAGCTAAATTACGTTCGGGGAACTTTTAAAGTTCCCCGAACGTTGGAATCTAAATTAGAAAGCGGTTTAAAATTGGGCGCGCTACAAAGTTTGTACTCCACTTACGCGCAAAATTTAAAAGATTACGATTATTTCAGCACAAAAAACGGCGTGGCACCTAAAATTGAATTTCTTAAGCAGCAAATAGAGAACACACAACAACTCAATACCAGTTTAGAAAAACAAAAACAGATTCAAGCTAAAGAATTAGTCATTGCTGAGCGCGATTTTGCGCGCCAAAAACAATTACATTCTGATGGCATTATTTCCGATCAAGATTATGAAAAAGCAGACGCGCAATTGATGGTGCAACACAGAACTATTGCAGCTAATGAAGCGGCATTTATTAATAATAATATTTCCGTTGTCGGTTACCAAAACCAAATAAATGATTTACTACAAGGCAAAAACGATAACACCAACGCCAAGCAACTCACA
>JAYVVO010000137.1:0-5800 GCA_043786955.1 Saprospiraceae bacterium | reverse complement strand
TTTTCGTTTTCGTTTTCGTTTTCGTTTTCGTTTTCGTTTTCGTTTTCGTTTTCGTTTTCGTTTTCGTTTTTCGCCCCATAAATGGAACGGTAAAAATTGGTCACGCCTGCGGCGGTTCACTTTTCATTTTTCGATGGGCTTGCGCCCGTCGCTTTTATCTGACGCACCTTCAGTGCTATTTTAAATCAAAGATTTTTCACTTTTCACTTTTCATTCCTTCACTTTTCCTTCCTTCCTTCTTTCACTTTTAACCTTCCCAAACCCGCTTTTGCTTTCGAGTGAAAGCTGTCAGCGAATTCATCGGGTGAAAGATCTAAACATAAATTATATTTAACACGCGCCTGCGTTGTATCTTTTAAGAGTTCGTAAATGATGCCGAGTTGCAACGCAGAGTTACAGGGAAAATAAGTAGTCGATTTTTTATCGAGCGATAACGTTTGGTTGTAAGCATCAATGGCTTCTTTATTTTTTTTCAATGACTGCGCAATGCGCCCTTTCCGATAATGGTACTCGAGTTTTTGTTCGGGCGTTGCGAAGTCTGCTTCTTTTTTAGGTTTAATTTTTTCTTCAGCAGCAGTGAAATAACCACCATCGAAAAGTAAACGCGCCGCTAAAAGTGTTGCATCAGGCATAACGCCGCTATTCGCTTCTTTCAAAGCATTTTTATCAATACCTTCTTCTGCTTTGCCAACCGTTTTACACAAATACATTTCTTTCCAATAACCTTCTGCGCTACCTTTCAAAAGTGCGCACCATGCCAAGCGTTGATGTGCCGATTTAATATTATTGAAGCCTTTAAAATTATCTAAAAAAATTTGTAAATGGCGCGCTGCCGAAGTATCATTTCTGTAAAGCTTTGCAGAGCCGAGCATATAATCGAGAAAAGGCACTGGCATGTAAGCGTTGCCTTGTGGTGGATTGCTTAAAATTTCAATCGCTTTATCGTTATGCCCCGTACGCGTTGCAATGTTTGCCATCGCAAAGCACGCGAGTGGACTTTCTTTCGGTTTTAAATTTGTTTTGCTCATTAAACTCCAAGCATTCCCTGGCGCATTATTTATATTCAGTTGAATAAGCGCGTAAATAACATACGCTTCTTGCTCGAATAAAAATTCATTTTTTTGTGCGTATTCTATCACTTCATTCAATTCACCGATACCTTGTTTCACAGTGCCGTTCATGCCGCTCACAAATTTCACACTCCATTTCCAATTATTGGGTATTGCGCCGAGTGCTGCATGAAAGGCGCCAAGGCTCATTTTATTCGGCATGAAATCTGGATTTTTTTTGTCGTTGCGTTCCAATTCATCAAACGCGGCAGAAGCTTGATTCATGGAAGGCAAATAGCTGTGAAATTTTAAACAATTCAGCGTGTAAAGCAATCGCGTTTGTGCAATACAAAACAAATAATACGGCGATTTTTCATCGCCTTTTTTTAATTGTTTAATTCGCTCTTTCACATGGTTATCGAGTTTTTCGTAATCATCTTTATTTTCGCTGATGAAAACTTGCAAACACTCCACGTAGTTTTCAATATAATATCTCAACAAATTATCGGGTTCGGAAGCGCGCATTTGCTGTAATAAATTATTCGCCTCTACCAATCGCAGGCTCATAGTTTTGGCATACGCTTGTTTTGCTAAAGGCGTAAATTCAAAATAACCTTTTTCCGCTTGTGCTTTGAGGCAAGCGCAAAAAATTAAAATTATGCAGCAGATATTTCGGATGAAGTTTTTTGTCATAAATATTTACTATTCGGTTGTTTTAATCAAACCTTGAAAAGAATTTGCGTAATTATATACATCAATAGTTTCTCCATCAAAATATGTATCATCGTTAAAACCGACACTCACCCAACGCCATTGTTTTGTGTCATCAATAACTACTTCGATAGCTTGAAGATAAACGCCTGAAGCATAAATTTTATCGCGCGGTGTAATTTTAATTTCAGTGTGATTAACCATTCATTTATTTTTGAAAAATTCTAACGCACAAACCCGCGTTGCCGTTGTGCTTCGTACAAAATTATACCAGTGGCGACGGAAACGTTTAGCGAATCGGTAACGCCGAGTTGCGGAATAATAAATCTATCGTTGAGTTTGCGCATCAAACCTGAACTAATGCCTTCATCTTCCGAACCCATGACAATTACCATTGGGGGCAAAAAATCTATTTCGCTGAGTTTCTTTTTCGCTTTTAAATCAGAACCAACGATTTGAAGACCGCACTGGGTGAGATAATCCAAAGTAGTGGATAAGCTTTTTTCACGACAAATAGAAATAGTATTGAGTGCACCAGCGGATGTTTTAACCGCATCACCATTAATTAAAGCGGTGTTTGCAAACGGAACAACGATGGCATGAACGCCTAAAACTTCTGCCGAGCGCGCAATTGCACCGATGTTGCGGACATCGGTGATGCCGTCGAGAATTAAAATCAATGGCGTTTCGCCTTTTTCAAAAACAAAAGGAATAATATCGCTGATATTTTTATAAGCCACGAAAGCAGCCAGCGCCATCAAACCTTGATGATTGCCGCCTTGCGCCATTTTATTCATTTTCTCTTTCGGCACAATACCAATTGGTACACCATATTGTTTGGCAAGGTTTCTGATTTCGACTTCTGCTTCGCCGCGTAAATCGGATTGCACCCAAATTTTTTCGAGTGCTCTACCCGCGCGCATTGCATCTGCAATAGGATGACGACCGTAAATTATCTGCGATTTTTCTTCCAAAATTAATTTAGTTGTTCGATGTTCGTTACGCGTTGTTAATTTAATATCAACAACCTGAAAAATGAACGCAAAAATACATCATACTTTATACTCAACGTGCTTTATGATACTTATATTTACACGGACAACGAACATCGAACAACTAAAATTATGAAAATACTTTGTATTGGCGAAGCCTTAATTGACATGATTTGCACCGACCATGGTTCAACACTTGCAGAGGGTGAAAATTTTATAAAAAAAACGGGGGGTGCACCCACCAATGTTGCTGCGGCAATTGGTGCTTTAGGTGGTGAAGTTGCGATCGCTGCGCACGTCGGTCCCGATCCGTTTGGTGCGCTGTTGATTAAAACGATGAAAGATTTTAACGTCTCCACCGAGTTTATGAGCGTAGATGCCGAAAAATTTACGACGCTTGCCTTCGTCAGTTTATTGAATGACGGCGGACGCGACTTTTATTTTAATCGCGGTGCAGATGCCGAATTACCTGAATCGCTGGTCGATGCGATAGATTTTAGTCAATATAAAATTATACATTTTGGTTCAGCGACGGCTTTTTTGCCAGGCACATTGCAAAAAACGTATTACGCGATGCTCAACAAAGCACTCCAAAATAATTGCTACGTGAGTTTCGATCCCAACTATCGCTCGGCATTGTTCGAAAATGATAAACCTACATTTATTGCGCACAGTGAGGCGTTTATAAAACACAGTCATTTTTTTAAAGTGAGCGACGAAGAAGCGATGCTGATTACGCACACCACTGATTTAGATACTGCTGTTGCCGAACTCGAAAAAATGAGTGATGCGACGTTTGTCATTACACTCGGTAAAGATGGTGCGCTACTTAGGCACGGCGAAAATAAAATTACCGTTGAAACTTTGCCCGTAAAATCAATTGATAGCACAGGTGCAGGCGATGCTTTTGTTGGTGCAGTTTTAATGCAACTCACTAAAAATTTTACGAACGATTCTTTTGAAGTGCCGCTGTTGGAATGGAAAAAAATAGTTGGTCGTGCAAATTATGTGGGTGCGCAAACGTGTACGCATTTTGGCGCGATGGAAGCGTTTAAGCATTTGGATAAATCTATGCTGGGTTAAATTAATTCATTAATTTGTAATTGAACTAAAGTTTTTTTCTAAATTTATCAATCTGCGCATGAATAGCAGTTGAGTCGGCGAAATATTCGTTCGCAATACTTTGCGCAGCGTTGAGCGCTGAAACGGCATACTGTTTGTGCCCCGATTTTAAATACGTGTCTGCATCAATGATGAATTTATTAATTTCTTGCGATTTATAGAGCTTTAAATTTTTCAAGGCGCGCGCTTCGTTGGCACTGGCAATGTCTGCATTTTTTTTAGCTTCGAGTGCATTTTTTTCCGCCAGCGTTTGATTTTTTTCCGCCACACCTTGCTGCCTTTTGGCATAGGTCGCAAAAATAGAAATCAATAAAAAAGCCAATGCTACAAAAAAAATCCGAATGATTACGCCACGTCTTTTAATTTTCACGCTGTTTTCAAAAAAAGACTGTTCATCGGCATTCATCCAAGAATTATCTTGATGTTTTAGAATTTCCAGTCTCGGGTCATCTAACCACAATAATTTGTTATCAGGCGTAGCGATGTAATCTTGAACAGCGTCGTTAAATTTATTCTGTAGCGACACTTCATCGGCACCTAATTCTTTGACCCAATCTGAAAGTTTTATCCAAGCGCGCACAAGTGCATCGTGCGCAGGTTCAACATAATTTCTACTCTGATTATCTTTTCCTTGAACCACTAAACGTGCATCATCCATTTGGCGAACAACATCGTCAATACGTTTAGTTTCATCTGGATTTTTATAAATGAGGTTCGTTTTTAAAACACGCTTACCTGCAAATTCACCACTGCCGATAGATACCATGCGCAGCATAAAGTTGCACATCGAATTTTGATGCGCCGAATCAAGGGATGTATAAATTGAATCTGCTTTTTTGCGCAGCGAGCCGATGACACCACCGAGTGTTTTGTAATCGGCGGCGGTTAACATTCTATCATTTCTGCCCGAGTTAACGTACATTTCGTAAAGTTCGCTCATTGTGAACGAAAGCAAAGGCAATGCACCAGGCGCTTGCACGACTTCTTGCAAAATCTGATCTACTAAATCGGGATCATCAAATTCTAAAACTTCTTGAACGGTGGGTTTTACAATTACTTCGGTCAAATCTTCGATAGTAAAAGGCGGAACAATAAAACGTCCGTCTTTCCATTGCTGCCAATCGTCGGTTTGAAATTGCGGTTCAAAATCGGAACGCACCGTGACAATGACTTTCAAACCTGCATCAATGTGCGCCCGCAGCGCAGCGATAAATCTATTTCTATCGTCAGTTGATACTTGCGTTAACAGCTCTTCAAATTGATCAATGACTAAAACTAATTTATCGGTGTTTTTGGCGGCATCGGAAGAAAGTGTATCTTGAAATGCTTGTTGAACAGGACGAATGACGGGTAAAACATTATATCCTGCGGCGCGCAATTTTGGAATAATTCCCGCTTTTACCAAACTCGATTTACCCGTTCCAGACGCACCCGACACAACAGTGAGCGGCATTTTTTCTACAAAAGGTAAAAGATTTTTAATGACTTCTGTTCGACCATAAAATAAATCTTTATCCGCTTCATCGAAAGATTGCAAACCTTTATAAGGATTGCGTTTTGGTATCGGTGGAAGATTCAATCTGTGATTCGGTGCGAAAAAAATAAATTCACCGCCATCGTGTTTCGGCATTGTAAAAATAGACGGCGTTTGTCGCAAACGCAAACTAATTTCCGAAGTCGGCAGTTCAACTAACTCGCGCAAATACAAATATAGTTCGGTGGCAGTGATAATTCCGTCGCCGCCATCTTGCGGAATAGTATCGCCTTTACCAGAAAGTCCTTCCATTAGCGCTAAAGCAAAAGGTGAGTGATCACCCTGGGCATCGCGGTTGTCTTCAAATCCCGCCAAACTATCGAATGCTTTTTGGTTGTATGATGCAGACGTTAAAACTTGCCACGCATTATCTTGGATGTATCGCTCAAATC
>JAYVVO010000136.1:0-5813 GCA_043786955.1 Saprospiraceae bacterium | reverse complement strand
TCGCGTCGGGTAAATCTTCGCCCGTAAACCACCAATCAACGGCGTGTTCAGCCATTTCTTCCAAAACTAAATCGGGCGTGAAAAATGGCGCGCTGCTTGCAAGCATTGTTTTATTACTTTTACCCATCAGTTGAATGCACCCCATCGGAAATTTATAATCGGTATCGCCAAAATAATAATCGGTAATAGCGAATGTTTTTTGAAAAACGGACGGATTTTTTTTCAAACTAATACCCAACATTGCCGCGTTTTGGTGTTTCATAAAATTACGACCCACTTGATCGCTCGCGTTAGCTAATCCGTTCGGGTGTTTATCGTTCGCTGATTTTAATAAAATAGCTGCTGAATTAGCAGCACCTGCTGCTAAAATAATGATGGATGCTGAAAAAACAATAGACTCGTTTTTTACGCTCGTCTCAACACCAATAATTTTTGTGCCCTCAGCGTTGGTAATGAGTTTTTCAACTTTAGCTTCGGTCAGTAAAGTTATGTTCGATTGATTCATCACAGGTCTGATGGCGTTTATATCGCTATCTGCTTTTGCGTGAATCATACAGGGAAAACCGTCGCAGGTATTACAGCGAATACAAGGACTGTTGAGCGGATCGCTTTCGTTTAATTTTATTCCCATCGGAATAGCAAAAGGACGCAAACCCAAACCTTTTAATTGGTCGCTCACCTCTTGAATGCGGGGTTCGTTGCTGATTTTTGTGTACGGAAAATTATCTGTTCGATGCGGTTCGGTTGGATCAATGCCCATTTCGCCGTGCACATCAAAAAGTTTTTCTGCGCGCGCATAAAAAGGTTCTAAGTCTGCATATTTAAGCGGCCACTCCGGACTGACGCCGCCCGCGTGTTGAACCGTTTCAAAATCGCGTTCGCGCAACCGAAACAATGCTGCGCCATAAACTTTTGTATTTCCACCGACCCAATAACCTGTACCAGGATGTAAATCTTTATTACCTTCAGTTTTCCAAACTTCTTTTGTGTGGTAACGTTCTTGATTAAAAACTGCGTCCGTATCCCAATTTTCTTTTTCGCGCGGTAAAAACGTACCACGTTCTAACACCAAAATATTTTTTCCAGAATCGGCTAATGTGTGTGCCATCGTGCCACCGCCTGCACCCGTGCCAATAATTATAACATCGTATGTTATTTGCATTTTAAAAAAATTTATTGATATAAAACCTAAAATACTTTCTTGAACAAAAGTAACGAACAAGTTTAAATTTTTGATTAAAAGCAAAATAATTTATCCTGCTTTCATGAAAGCCCTCTCCAGAAAAATTCCCATGCCTATAATTTTAGGTGGCACAGCCGAAAAATAAATTTTTTAGGGAAAAATTATAAGCTGCGTTATCTTTGTTTGGAGGAAACGAACAAACCTATGTTTATTGAGGAACTGTATGCAGTTAGTATAAATGAAAATGCAACGGAATTTGAATTTATAAGTGTGGGTAAAAAAGGGAGCATCAAAAGAGTAATTCGTTTTACTAAAACGCCATTACCTAATTTTTATAATCTTGGATTTGGAGACAAAATCCAAGATTCTGATTACGTTGATGATAAAGTTGTAACCGATAATGGTGATACAGAAAAAATATTAGCTACAATTGCTTCAACTATTTTCGTTTTTACAGAAAAATATCCCAATTCATATATTTTACTTCTAAGTCAAAACCTCGGAAGACTGAGGTTGTACAGAATGGCGATTTCAAAATTTTTTGCAAGAGTGAGTATAGATTTTGAAGTTCTTGGCATGCCAGAAGGCGATAAATTATGAAAGAAGTTTAAATTGAATACGCATTACGTGTGTTTTTTAATTCATGGAAATACAAAATTTAATGACATCAAAACAGATTGAGAAAATTAAAATTCAAGATTCTGAACTAATTTCAGACTCTAAAGATGAGGCATTAGAGTTAATGTTTGCAGAACAACATGCTGCTGCCAACGAATTTTTACGAAAACATGGCGTGCCATATTTTGATAGTAATGGTAATATTATTGGCGCGAGATTTCCGCCAGAAGTAGAAGGTGTTGAAGAAATTATAAAACTATATCCGCTAAAGAAAAAGATTCCACATCAATTAAGCGTAGTAGAGTAAAAAAAGAAAAACCGATTACTCAACCTTAACATACGCTCTGACTGGGAAAGTTCCCATGCCTATAATTTTAGGCGGGACAGCCGAAAAATAAATTTTTTTGTTTTCCGCAATCGTCGCCATGTTTGTTAAATGCTCGACGATTAAAATGTTTTCGCGCAGCAAAATAGTATGTACGGGTCGGCGCGTTGTGCGCGTATCATCAATATTGTGGCTATCAATACCGACAAGAGTTGCGCCGTTTTCTTTTAAAAAAATCGCAGCGTCTTCTGTCAAAAACGGATGGTTGGTTACATATTTTTCTGTATTAAAAAATGCTGACCAACCTGTGCGCACTAAAATAGCTTTTTTATGTACGTCCAAATTTTTAAAAAAAGAAACATCAACAGCTAATCCGTTTTCGTGTGGCGCATCAATAATGAGTGTCGGTAAGTTAACGCAGTTGGCTAAAGGCAAACCAGAAAGATCGTGCCCATCGGCGTAGCGATGAAACGGACAATCCATATAAGTACCTGTGTTGGAAATCATTTCAATTTTTCCCATTTGGAAAGTACTGCCGTCCGAATAATTTTTTCGCGTACTTTCGCGCTCCCAAAAATCGCAAATAATCGGTCCGGGTACGCCTTTAATTGTTTTTACGCCGTCAAAAATCGTGTGACTCAAGTCAATAAGTTCCATCAATAAAAGTTTTGAAACGTAAAAGTAACTTGTTCTCTAAAAAATAGTAAAAAATATTTACCTTTATCAAAATAATTCATTCGCGCACATTCCGCGATAGCACTTTTAAATGCGTTGGGTTTAATCCTATTATGGAAGAAATTTCTTTTACCTTTATTGAAACGGATGCCGTTTTAAAATCTGTTTGCAAACTTTTAGAAAAACACGATTGGTTGGCGTTCGATACGGAGTTTGTGAGTGAAAAACGTTTCAAAACTTTACTATGCTTAATTCAGATTGCATCACCCGAAGGTTATTTTTTGATTGATCCGTTTGAAATTACAGATTTTTCGCCTTTTTTCGATTTACTGAGTAATCCTAAAATCTTGAAAATTACACACGCTGGCGAAAACGATTACCGCATTTTTGCACAAAACTTTGGCGTATATCCTAAAAATATTTTCGATACGCAAGTCGCAGCGGGTTTTTCAAATTTTGGTTATCCTATTTCGTATGGAAAATTGGTTGAAAAAGTGCTGGATGGACACATTGATAAAGCGTACGCCGCCACTTTTTGGGATGCGCGCCCACTAAAACACAGACAGCTGCAATACGCTTTAGCCGATGTAAGTTATTTATATCCGCTCTATCAATATTTAAGTAATTTCATCAATAAAAAAAATAGATTGAGTTGGGTTTTTTCTGAACTCGAAAATTGGTGCGTACAGAGTTTTTATGAGCGCAATGTGTATAAAGAAGCGATATCGGGTACACTGATTCATGGATTACGAAAAAATAAACAAATCTTTTTGCTTAAATTGCACAAGTGGCGATACACGGAAGCGGAACGCTTGGATATTTCGCGCGAGATGGCGTTTCCAGCTAAATATATTACGCCGATTGTAAAATCTATTGATCAAGGTAAAGCGGTTTTAAAAGATTCGCGCGTCATTCCCGACAAGTTTATTGACATGCACTGGTCAACTTTTGAAACAATTTTAAAAGAACCTGCGACGGAAGAAGAACTCGAAATTCTTAAAAATTTACCCATTAACACCAAAGATGACTTGTTGCATGAATCTTCGATGGAACTTTTACACGCACTCATTAAGTATAAGTGCATCGAAAATGATATTGCGCCAACATTTGTGCTGATTAAATCGGAGTTGACAATAGCAGATAAACCTGTTTGGTTTCGCGATGAAAACGTGTCGGATTGGCGGCACGAATTGCTCGGCGAAACGCTCATCGGTTGGATGCGCGACATCCCGATTTTAAATATTGATATTAAGGACTCGAGTGTAGAGTTGAGCGCTAAATAAGTTATTTTCAGAATTGAAAAGAATAAAACGAACTCCAAAACGTTTCAATTTTTTTATAATTACCTCCTGTAAATGAAACTGATTTTCGTTTTGGTGTTCGCTGTTACTTGTTTTTCGATTCAAGCACAAACACCAACTGATACAACTACAAAAGTCGTTTCCGTTTCGCCGCAACAATCTTTTTATCTCGATTCCCGTTTTGTGGCAAATTTAAATGGTCGTGCGCGATTAGCCATTCCGTTTTGTTTACCCGAAGGAACAGTGAAATATTATGTTTCATTTGCGGGCAGCGATTCAAAAAATGAAATTACATCATTTATAGGTTTAGCGGGTCAACTCACGCGCATTATAGATAGAACAGGCATTACGGCTGGACTGATTGACGCGATTGTAAAACCAACGGGCACGGCTGTTACTGATATTTATATTTTAGATACTTCGGCGCATAAAAGTTTTTTGAATTATAGAGATAGGTTTTGGTCAGCTAATCCTTACACGTCGCGACAAAATATTACGGGTGGTGTGATGGAAATTACGCCCAGATCGAATTGCGAACTCATTTGTTTTAACAATCCGAGTTTAAAATCGGGATTAAATTTAAAATTTGAAATAACGGCAATCGTTTATAAAACACCGCGACCGCAAATTATTAAATCGGTAGAGGTAACAAATGTAAACGCAATTATTGTCGCTCCGCTCACGGATAAAATAATTCCGACGGAATCCACTTTGGCTTTTAAGACGGCGCGCATTGCCGATAGTTTAGAAAAAGCGCACAACTTTGATGCTTTACTACAACACACAAATTTATACCTGAGTACTAATTTTGACGATACACTCGCGAAAATTTTACACGCCCGTTCGCTCATTCTAAACAGAAAACCAACAGAAGCAACAGCACTCATTTTGCCTTTAACCGAAACTAAAAATACTGATTTAAATGTCAATTTACTTTTAGCGCACAGTTATCTACTTTCCAATCAAAACCAAAAAGCGGAACGTATTTACATTAAATTTAAAGGTAAAACTTTTGCCGACGGTATTTTGTGGGAAGATAAAGTCCGCGCCGATTTTAAAGCGTTCATCAGTTATAAAATGTTTAACTCCTATTACGGCAATATTCTGAAAAAATTTAACAAGTGAATTATTGTATAATATCTTTTAGGTCGTAATTAATAATTTGCACGATATTTAATGCTTTCTTACCTTATGTCAAAATTCTACCAAAAAAATATTTAGTAATGAAATTAGAGAAGTTTTGTTTGACAAAATTAAAATCCAATCTGAGGCTTAAAGTGTGGCTTTGTGAATCTTTTAAACGAAAACTCAACAGGGAATTAAAAATTTTCTTTACTTTCTTTGTTTTCGCAACGGCATTTCAACTCAACGCCCAAAATTTATTTATCCCGCGCGATGTGCAAGCCGCTTACAAAAATGGTACACGCAGTATGGATGGCAAACCAGGTAAAAATTATTTTCAAAATTTTGGCAGGTACGATATATCCATAAAAGTTTCGCCGCCGAATAAAAATATTCAAGGCTCAGAAAAAATTGTATATTACAACAACAGCGCAGATACGATAAGAAATCCGGGCATAAAACTTATCTTGAATCAACATGCGATGGGTGCAATAAAAAACAATGTTGCCGAAGTGAAAGAATTGACTTCGGGTGTGCACATTACGGGGTTTAAAGAAAATGGCGTAGCCAGAAAATGGGAAAGCGATAA
>JAYVVO010000135.1:0-5820 GCA_043786955.1 Saprospiraceae bacterium | reverse complement strand
TGGTAGAGCGTTTGTTCACTTGCCAATCGCCAAATTTTAGTCCCGATGGAAAAAAATGTTTTATTGAACTCAATAAAGATTTTTTAGAACAGCAGTTTGAATAAAAAATGACAACAATACTTTAATTAATTTCGTACGAGTATATTTTAGCGTTTAACAAAAAAGAAATGAATATTTTAATTATTGGTGGTGGAAACATGGGTTTAACCTATGCGCAATCTTTTGTGCGCTCGCGTGTTGTTTCAACGGAACAACTCATGATTTTAGAACACCTGGTAGAGAAAAAAGAAGATTTAGAAAGTCATAAAGTTGCGAACGTTTTTGTGAAAGCAGAGGACTGTTTACCACAAGCCGACATTATTATTTTAGCCGTCAAACCACAAGATTCACCCGCAATGTTTGCGCAAATGAAACATTTGGTGAAACCTTCGCAAGTATTTTTGAGCATCATGGCAGGTGTCCGCATCGAAACAATTTGCGAACAACTTGGTGTAACGAAAGTTATTCGTGCGATGCCGAATTTGCCAGCGCAAGTCGGTCAAGGCATGACGGCATACACAGCGACCGACGATGTTTCGCGATTTGAATTGCTGACGATTCAAAACTTATTAGCAACAACGGGTAAAACTTTACAACTCAACGACGAACTTAGCATTGATGCCGTTACGGCGATTTCAGGTTCTGGACCAGCCTACGTTTTTTATTTTATGCAGTCTATGATAGATTCGGCGCAACAAATGGGTTTTTCGCCTGCCGAAGCAGAATTATTGGTGGTACAAACTTTTACGGGTGCTGTTGATTTATATAATAAATCTACTTTTTCGTGTCAAGAATGGATTCAGCGCGTGTCGTCTCGCGGTGGAACAACCGAAGCCGCCATTGCCGTTTATAATAAACAAATGGTTAAAGATAAAATTTCGGATGGTGCGTTTGCGGCATTGAGTCGGGCGCGAGAATTGGGGAAATGATTTAATTTATAAGTCTATCAGGTATTAACTTTTTATATTAAAAACCTGACTCACATTTTCTGAAATTTGATTTTGAAGCATCTGGATAGATAATTTTTTCACTTTCGCTATTCGCTCATAAATTAAATCAATAGTTACATCACTATCATCTGTTTCTAAAAAAAGAGAATCGTTCGGTATGTGATTTAAAATTTCATTCCAATTAATTTTAAGATTGTTCAAAACTGCTGCCCCAATTGAAATATAAAATCCTCCTTGAACTAAAGGTTTTAGAATACTGAGTTTACTTTGGAATCCGTGAATTATAATCGGTGTTTTTATTTTTTCTGCTTTAACGATTTTTATTAATTCGTTGTAAGCGCGAACACAATGTACAACCACAGGTAAATTAAATTTTTCGGCTAAATGAATTTGTGATATGAAAATTTTTTCTTGAAGTTTCATATCCACGCCGCGCAACGCATCTAAACCGCATTCACCGAGCGCAACGACGTTTTCATTTTTCAATAAATCCGCTAATTTTTCTATATCGGATTTCCAATTCGATTCAGTGATATACCAAGGATGCAAACCGACGGAATAATATTGGTTCGATTGTTTGTATAAATTTTCATAATTGGCAAAATCTATTTGAGACACATTATTGCAGCGCGCGAAATGCGTTTCTAATTTCGTTTTTTGATGCGAATGAATATCGAAGTATAGCGACATTTTTTTTTTATGAATTACATTTGCACTGAATTTTTTCGGCGCGTGCACAAATCTATTTTATTTTTTTTAAAAACTAAAAATTGTTTTTGGCGTAAATAAATTGCGACACCTGAAATGTGTCGCTACATAAAAATTATGATTCAGATTACTTTTCCTGACGGCAATGTCAGAAGTTACGAAGTTGGAACAAGTGCGCTCGATATTGCGCGCAGTATAAGTTCACAGTTAGCACAAAAAATATTAGTAGCGCGCGTCAACGGTGCAGTAGTTGATGCTACGCGACCGATAAACACAGACGCAAAATTACAACTCATTACGTGGGATGATATAGAAGGCAAGAAAACTTTTTGGCATTCTTCGGCGCATTTATTAGCTGAGGCGATTGAAGAAATGTACCCAGGCACAAAATTTGGAATCGGTCCAGCTATAGAAGAAGGTTTTTATTACGATATTGATTTGGGTGAAAAAGTTTTGAGCTCGAACGATTTTACTAAAATTGAAGAAAAAGTTTTAGAATTAGCGCGCAAAAAAAGTGAATACAAACGCACCGAAGTGAGCAAAGCGGATGCGCTGGCCTATTTCACAGAAAAAAATGACGCGTATAAACTCGAATTGATAAATGATTTGAAAGACGGCGAAATCACTTTCTATCAACAAGGAAATTTTACGGATTTATGTCGCGGACCGCACATTCCGAATACAGAAGTTATTAAAGCCGTTAAACTTACAAAAGTTGCTGGTGCTTATTGGCGCGGCGATGAAACGCGTAAACAACTGACGCGCGTTTATGCTGTAACGTATCCGAAGCAGCAAGATTTGAAAGATTATCTCTTCCGAATGGAAGAAGCTAAAAAGCGCGATCACCGTAAACTTGGTGCAGAGTTGGAACTTTTTATGTTCAGTGAACGCGTCGGTGCAGGTTTACCGATTTGGTTGCCTCGTGGTGCGGCTTTGCGTTCTCGTTTAGAAGATTTCTTGAAAAAAGAACAAATTAAGCGTGGTTATCTACCCGTTGTTACGCCGAACATTGGTAAAAAAGAATTGTACGTAACGTCAGGACATTGGGAAAAATATGGTGAGGATTCTTTTCAACCGATAAAAACGCCGCGCATTGATGAGGAGTTTTTATTAAAACCAATGAACTGCCCGCACCATTGCGAAATTTTTGCCTACAAACCGCGTAGCTATAAAGAATTACCTGTTCGGATTGCAGAATTTGGAACAGTTTATCGGTACGAACAAGCGGGTGAATTGCATGGTTTAACGCGTGTTCGGGGATTTACGCAAGACGACGCCCATTTATTTTGTACTGAAGATCAGATAAAAACGGAATTTTTGGGTGTACTCGATTTAACCATGATGGTAATAAAAAAATTGGGTTTCGATAGTTTTACGGCGCAAATTTCTTTGCGCGATCCCGAAAATCCCACAAAATATATTGGTTCAGTAGAAACTTGGGACAAAGCTGAAAACGCGATTCGCGAAGCAACGCGCGAAGTAGGATTAAAAACAACTGAGGTCATTGGCGAAGCCGCATTTTACGGACCGAAACTCGATTTTATGGTGCGCGATGCCATCGGTAGATCGTGGCAACTCGGTACAATTCAAGTAGATTATAATTTACCCGAGCGTTTCAAACTTGAATACGTGGGTGCAGACAATCAAATGCACCGTCCTGTTATGATTCACCGTGCGCCGTTTGGTTCGCTCGAACGTTTTATTGGCGTGTTGACAGAACATTGCGCAGGAAAATTTCCGTTGTGGCTCGCGCCTGATCAATACGCGATTTTGCCACTCTCTGAACGTTTTCAAGAATACGCACTAAAAGTTAAACAAACTTTAGAAGCTAAAGATATTCGCGGATATATTGACGAGCGCGCAGAAACTATTGGTCGCAAAATTCGCGATACAGAATTAAAACGGATACCGATTATGCTCATCATCGGTGAAAAAGAAGAAGCCGAAGGAAAAGTATCTGTCCGGAAACAGGGAGAAGGCGATTTAGGCGCAATGACGATGGAAGAATTTACAGCTTATTTTGAAACGCTGCTATAATTTATTTTGCAATTTCAGCAATATTCTTAATCGAATATTGCTGAAATTTCTAAACTAAAATCCTTTAAAACTTTTGACTGAATTATTCCTGATTCGCTCGCTTCAAAAGCCAATTTATAATTATTGTTTTCTAATTCAAACACTTCAATAGATTTGTAGTAAGGGTCAACTATCCAATATTCTGAAACACCAAACCGCATATACAAATCGAACTTTTCTTTTTTATCACGCTTGAAAGTTGATGGTGAAAGAATCTCAACAATTAAATCGGGTGCGCCTTCAATGCCATTATCCGTGATGATGAATTCGCGATCTTTTGTGATGAATAAAATATCAGGTTGTGTGTTATTATAGTCATCAAAAAAAACATCAATCGGCGAAGCAAATAATTTTCCAATTTTGTTTTCGAAAACATGAACGCTTAAAATCCTCGACAGATTCATACTTGCATTCTGATGAATCGGTTTTGGTGGTTTTTTATTTACGCTTGATTGTGTTCTTAAAATAATGCCATTTATTAAATCATAATCATAGCCTTCTTCAAGATCCATCTCAAAAAATTCTTTTACCGTAATTTTAGATGCAGTGAGTACAGCCATTTTAGAGATTTAAGAAATAATAAAATTATAACCCAAAGTTAAATCAATCAATGCAATTTACAAAATAATTTTAGAAATCGGATTTTCGTAAAGATTTTCAATTTCTTTAGCGTATTTATTCAAAATAACGCGCCGTTTAATTTTCATGGTTGGTGTTAATTCGGGTATAGAGTTATCGCTTTTAGTTGCTTCCCAACTATCTGGTAAAAGCAAGAATTGTTTTATTTGCTCGGTATGCCCTAAAGTGTGATTGCAAGAAGTTATTATAGATTGATAAAGTTTTACGATTCTCTCATCTTTCAGAATTTCTTTTAAACCCACCCACGTGATATGATTTTCGAGACACCAATTTTGTAAAACTTCGAGTGCAGGCGTAATTAACACAGCGACAAATTTTTTATTGTCGCCCACAACCATGGCTTGGTCTATAAAAAAACTTTCGCGCAATTTATTTTCAATCGGTGAAGGCGCCACGTATTTGCCATTACTCGTTTTAAGCAATTCTTTTTTTCGATCAGTAATGATTAAATAATCAACGCCTTTGTAGTTTTCAATTTTTCCAATATCGCCTGTTGCAAGCCAACGTTTGCCATCCTTAATAAAAATTGTGCGCGCCGTTTCTTCTGGTTTTTTGTAATAACCCATCATTACGTTATCGCCCGAACATATAATTTCACCTTCGCCTGGTTTATAATTGCCGTCGCGTGAATCAATCTCTATGGTTATGCCATCAATTGCGCAACCCACTGTACCTAATCGTGCATTTTTATCATCGAACCGATTAAAACTTACACCTGGCGACATTTCAGTTAATCCATAACCTTCACAAACTTTTAAGCGCGCAGCCGAGAAAATTTTAATAATATTTTCAGGACACGGTGAAGAACCCACTAAAATACCTTTTATGTTATCGCCCAAGGCTTCGCGCCATTTTGAAAAGACAAGTTTATCTGCAATATATATTTGGATTGCGCGTAAACCTTTGTACTGAATATCGTATTCGTAATCATGTGTTTGCGCGAGTGACCAAAAGAATAATTTTTTCTTAATACCTTTAAGTTCTAAGCCGCGATTATAAATGCGTTCATAGACTTTTTCGAGCAATCGCGGTACCGTAGTGAAAAAATGTGGTTTTATCATTCTTAAATCGCCGGTATCGCCACCTAAATTATCTGTTCCTGTGAAATAAACGTTCATGCCGGCGTACATATAAGCATACGCCACCACACGCTCGAACACATGATTGAGTGGCAAAAAACTCAATGCGCGATCGCCAGCTTTGAGCATTGGCACAACTGACATTACAGCAATAATATTACTGACAATATTTTTATGACTTAACATCACGCCTTTAGGTTCGCCAGTTGTGCCAGATGTATAAATAATTGTCGCTAAATCGTTTTCAGAAATGGTTTCGCTTGTTTTTTGAACAATTGCTTTTGAGGAAGAATTAAATTCTACGTTTTTCCACAATTCAATCCAACATA
>JAYVVO010000134.1:0-1982 GCA_043786955.1 Saprospiraceae bacterium | reverse complement strand
AAAAACAGCGACATTGATTTAGGTTTTAAAGTTTTTAAACTCGCGCCGAGTAATTTTAAACGTTGGGATAATGCTTTAGAAAAACAACCCGAAGTGCTGCAACAAAAAATATTCGATCACATTGAACACATCAACGCCGATGCCGCGCAAGAAGCAATATTGTACGAATTGCTTTTGAAAAGTGGTTTTGAACTCACTACACCGATTGCGCAACTCACGCTCGCAGATAAAAAAGTGTATAGCGTTGCCGACGGTGCATTACTCATTTGTTTAGAAAATGAATTAACACTCGAATGCCTCAAAGCGATGGCAGAATTGCAGCCTTCGCGCGTAACGTGTTTAGATCGCGCTTTCGTTGGTGCGCACGCAGATGCGCTCAAAACCAACGCGGTGCAAATAATGAAGAGTAGAAACGTGACTTTTAGAACCGTGTAAAATTGTTGATAGTTGTTCGAATTAGAGGAAATGGCAACTTGTAAGGAATTCTTACAAGTTCAAAAAGAAATTTTTTTCTTATTCACTGATGTTACACAGCACTGTGTTAAGACTACCCTGCAAATTATCAATTCATGATTTTCAATCAATTGGAATTTTGCAGTCAGTGACTGCAAAATTAGAAAAAATAATTAGAAAGGAGCAACAAAAATTAGGTCTATGAAACTCAAATTCGATAGTTCACAAGCGTTTCAACTCGACGCAGTAAAAAGTTTCATTGACTTGTTCGATGGGCAACCATTGCAAGCGGATGATTTCAGCATTGATATACACACCTCAACTGAAGTTGGTCAAAGCAGCATGTACCAAAATGAATTAGGCTTTGGTAATAACTTAACACTCAGTAGTGAAACGATTTTAAAAAACCTCCACGCTGTGCAAGAGCGCAACGATTTGGATATAACGACCGAAAAAGAATTTTTGCAAAACGGTTTAAACTTTTCCGTCGAGATGGAAACAGGAACAGGCAAAACCTATGTGTATCTTCGTACCATTTTTGAACTGAATCAAAAATTTGGTTTCAAAAAATTTATTATAGTTGTGCCGAGCGTGGCAATTCGCGAAGGCGCATTGAAAAACATAGATATTACTTCCGAGCATTTTAAAGCTTTGTATAACAACATCGCGTTTGAATATTTTTTGTACGATAGTAAAAAAGCTAGTCGTTTGCGCCAATTTGCGACGAGCAATCAGTTGCAAATAATGGTTATCAATATTGATGCTTTCAACAAAGATTCCAATATTTTCAATACCGAACTCGATAAACTCGGCGGTCGAAAACCACAAGAATTTATCAGTGCGGTTAATCCCATTCTGATTATTGACGAACCGCAAAGCGTTGATAACACCGATAAAGCTAAAGATTCTATCAAATCGCTCAATCCGTTGTGTATATTTCGTTTTTCAGCCACGCACAAAAACCCGTACAACCTCATTTATAAACTCGACCCGATAAAAGCTTACGAACTGCGTTTAGTGAAACAAATTACTGTGGCTTCTGTGTTGGGCGAAAACACAAACAACGATGCGTACGTAAAGCTTTTGGGTGTTAATAATAAGTGGGGTTTAGTAGCCAAAGTGAGAATACAAGTGCAAGGCAAAACCAGTGTGACTGAACAAGATTTAGAAGTAAAACTGGATTACGATTTGTTCGTGCGATCTAAAGAACGTGCCGCTTATGAAAATGGTTTTCAAATAACCACAATCAGTGCCGAGCTGGGCAATGAATTTATTGATTTTAATTCAGGTAAGCGATTGTATTTGGGTGAAGAATTGGGTGGCATTGCGGATAATTTATTCGAAGTGCAAATTCAAAAAACGATTGAAAAACACCTCGATAAAGAATTACAATTGGGCGATAGAGGTATAAAAGTTTTGAGTTTGTTTTTTGTTGATAAAGTTTCTAATTACCGATTATATGATGCGAATGGAAAACCAACACTTGGTAAATTCGCAGAATTTTTTGAAAAACATTATTTGAAACAAAT
>JAYVVO010000133.1:0-1985 GCA_043786955.1 Saprospiraceae bacterium | reverse complement strand
TTTCCATAAATCGAAAAAGCGCATCGCTTCATACATCGATGCTACACCAACAAACGTAACGAAACTGGCTGCATTGATTTGAAAAAACCCAGGCGTTTGCTGATACACCTTTAAGTATGGTTCAAGAAAAAAATGAATAATATCGCAAAGACCAATAATCAGAAGAGAACAAAATAAAAAAATATATGCCAGCCTTTTTTTATTATCGGTCAAATATGGAAATCAGTTATTAAATTTCAGTATAAAATAACGACAAATATGCCAATAAAGCGCGGTGTAAAAAATAGAAAAGAGCGTATTATTCCAATACAATGGCGTATTGAAAGTGCTATTAAAAAAAATGAGCGGAATTGCTAAACCCACCAAAGGAATGCCAATGAGTCGGAAGTAAAAATCTTTAAAACCCAAATTTAGATTTAGAGTTGCCATAATTTATGGTTTTAAACCTCGTAGGTTTTCAAAACATACGAGGTTTTTTGTTTAGGTCAAAACTGCACACGGTATAGTATATCAGGGAAGAAACCAATTTGATACGTATTGTAGATAGCATTCTTGCTAACAGAATAATTTTGCGCAAATACATTTTTATGCGCTGTTACATTTTGAAAATCGAGAAAAAAGGTTTGTGTGAATTTACGTTTTGAAGCGTTCATCGTTACACCAAATTTCACATCCCAACGATAATAATCATCAATGGTTTGGCTGTCAGGTTTTGTTTCATCTAAAACTTCTTTGCCTGCTGCTTTCGATGCTGCTAAATCAATGGGCGTAAACGGTCTGCCACCTGCTACTGTAAATTTAGTATCAATGGTGAAAGCATTATTTTTGTTTTTGCCGAATTTAATCTCTTTACCCGCTAAAAAATTGGTAACATACTTACCGTTAAAAGCTGTATTGCGTTCAACGCCATCACTTCCTTTGTATTTCGATTCAAAAATAGATCCTGTCACCAACATATACCAACCCTGAGAAAAGAATTTTTCTATAGTTAATTCAAAACCATAATTTTTTCCCGTCCCTGCATTGATGAGCGAACCCACTTGCGGAAAAGCAAAATCGGCACCAGAGTTAAGCATTGAAAAAGAAGTAGGCGTTTGTTCTATCGGTACATTATTTAAAATTTGATAGTAAATTTCGGATTTAATATGCCAATGAGTAGCAGGTTTAACATCATAGCCCAAAACAAAATGGTGACTGTGCGTAAAATCAAGATTGCGGTTTGAGTTTGTGTAAGTTCCATCGGGTTGTAATTGTTCAAAAAAGAAAACAGGCAGCGGTTGCATTTGCGAATGTAAACCATATCCAATATTCAAAGTTTGTGCCGGTGATAAATGATAATTCAAAGCTAATCGTGGTTCAACTGCATACGTTTTATTGATGTCGAGATATTGAAAATGCAACCCACCGTTGATAGTAATTAAGTCGGAAGGTTTATATTGCGTTTGGTTATAGGCTTCCATTAAATTAAACGAACCAATATAATTGCGCAACGTCACCCAATTTACTGCGCCTGTCCTATCTTCAGCAAAAGTATTTAAGCCTAAATTCTGATATAAAACACCGGTGCGGGTTGTCCACTGCGCGTTAAATTTTTTATTGATAAAACTCGACACGCGATAACTTGTTTGCTGATCGTTGCTACTGAATTGATGGCGTTTGAGTTCACCATTGTAATCGCGGTACTCGTCGTATTGATTACCAGAATAAGAAGCTGAAACAATAGTGCGTACATACGTTGAATTATTTATTAAATAATTATTGCGTACACCGAGAACGCCGAATTTTGAAACAGCATAAGCATTCTGGTTTTTATCGGCATAAAAATCAGTAGAATCAATTTGACTTCCGATAAAGTCAATACTGCTGGTACCTCCAATTCCAAATACCGAAAAATTACCAAGTTTTGAATGACCTAAATCAACATTAAAAGTTAAATCTTGATAAAGTGGAAGTGCTGATGTGCCGACATTAAAACCTACTTTTTG
>JAYVVO010000132.1:0-5851 GCA_043786955.1 Saprospiraceae bacterium | reverse complement strand
ATCATTTTTCATTGCCATAACAGACGTTACTGCATCTAAGGCTTTTACTTTTGCCGCGAAATCGCCTTTGAGTGTTTCGCGAATATGCGTCATGTTAGTGAGAATAGTATGGAGTTCGATGGGTAAGAAAGTGTTGAACAAATCCTTCAATCGTTTGGCAACCGTGGGTGATTTACCGTTGGTTGAAATCGCAATTTTCAAATCGCCTTTTTGAACGATGCTTGAGAGATAAAAATCGCACTCGCTTGGTGTATCTGCTACGTTGCAAAGTATGCGTTGCATAGCTGCTCTGCGTTTAATATTTATATTGAGCAGTTTATTATCGGTTGCGACGAGCACAATATTTTTTCCGTTTAAATCAGTAATATCGAATGATCTTTCAATAAGTATTACGTTCGGATAATTTTCTACAAACGCTCTTATTTCTTCGGAAATTTTTTTTCCAACTAATGTGATACGCGTGTTGAAACAATTGGTCAAGACGGCGCTAATTTTTTCAAAACCGACATAACCGCCACCTACAATGAGTACGTGCAAATGTTCCAATTTTAAAAAAACAGGAAATAACTGATTGCCGCGAGCGTTTTCGGTTGCATTAGTTTCAACTAATTTTTCTGTAATTAATTTCATGCGTATTGAGATATATTTCTTCGCGAAATTATAAAAACTTAATTCACCACATGAAAATTTTTGCCGTGCGTTGTTTCTTTTACATAATTTTTACGAATTACAAAATCACCAAAGTGCTCACCTTTTAATTTTGTGTCGGCATAATCTTTTAAAATCGGTTCGAGCGTTGAAAGAATTTCTGATTCGTTCAACATTTCCTTATAAAGTTTATTCAGACGTTCGCCGTTGTGCGAAGCACCCAAATATAAATTATACCGACCAACAGCGCGACCAACCAAACCTATTTCGCCGAGATACGGTCTGCCACAACCATTCGGGCAACCAGTCATTCGAATAGAAATTGAATCATTTTGTAATTTGAGCTTGTGCAAAATGGTGTCTAACTGATCAATTAAATCCGGCAGATAGCGTTCGGCTTCTGCGAATGCGAGCGTACAAGTGTTGAGCGCTGTGCAGGCAATCGAATTTTTGCGCATTGCTGTTGGGTCATTATCAATAAAACCATTGCGCTCTAAAATAGATTCCACGATGCGGCGTTCGCCTAGCGTTAATCGGCAAATCATTAAATTCTGATTGCCCGTTAATCTAAATTCGCCAATATTAAGTGCTGCAATTTCTTGCGTCGCTGTTTTAAGTTTGTAACCCTCTTTATCTGCAATGCGTCCACCCTCAACAAAAACCGTTAAATCATACTTGCCGTCTGTCTCTCTCGACCAACCGATGTTGTCACCCGTAGTTGTAAATACGTACGTACGAGCTGTTTCTAAACTATAACCCAGACGTTCGGTGAGTTCGTTTTTGAATTTAACTAAACCGTTGGCATCAATCGTATATTTTAAGCGCGAAAATTTTCTATTCTCTCTGTTTCCCCAATCCCGTTGAATGGTCATAATTTTTTCGCACACGTCAATCACTTTATCTTTTGTGCAATAACCGAGCACATCTGCTAATCTTGGGTAAGTATCGGGCATACCGAACGTCATTCCCATCCCGCCACCGGCAACAACATTATAACCTTCGAGTGCACCGTCTTTTTCAATTGCGATTAAACCTACATCGTTAGAATAGATATCGGTTTCGTTATGGGGTGGAATAGCGATAGCAATTTTAAACTTGCGCGGCAAATAATGTTTTCCGTAAATCGGCTCTTCATCGGGAGCATCGAGATTTTTATTCAAAACGCTTGTACCGAGATTTACTTTTTCACCATTCAACCAAATTTCGTAATACGCGGTGGTTCGCGGCGTTAAATGCGCACTGATAGCGGCTGCGTGTTCATAAACCTCACCATGCAACGGTGATGTATATGGATTTGTGTTGCACATCACATTTCTGTTCACATCGCCACAACCTGCAATACTATCAAGTAGCACTTCATTGAAACCTTGAATCGCGCCACGTAAATCTTTTTTATAAATACCATGCAACTGAAATGCTTGTCGCGTAGTGAGTTTTAAAGTTCCGTTTCCAAATTCATCGGCAAGTTCGCTCATGCGCAACCACTGATTCGGCGAAGCGACACCACCAGGAACGCGCACGCGAATCATAAACGAGAACAAACCTTCCAATTTTTGGCGTTTGCGCTCGGCGTCTAAATCGCGGTCGGTTTGTTGATAACTGCCGTGAAATTTAATTAAGTGTGTATCATCGTGATATAACGAACCCGTTATGTCGTTGACCAAACTTTCTTGTATCGTGCCGCGCAAGTAGCGACTTTTATCTTTTGCAATTTCTACTTCAGAAACTTTTGCCATTTTAGTTGATAGTTGTTCGTTGATAGTTGTTCGATCAAGAGCGTTCGTAACCGAACAACTATCAACGAACAACCGTCAACTAAATTAATAAACGTCTTCAAGATAACGTCTTTGTTTTTTTAAATTCTTGACGTATTCCGTCGCTTTTTCGATACTGATTGATGATTCTTTTTGCACAATATCAATTAATGCGCGCTCAACATCGGAAGCCATGCGTGTTTTATCGCCGCAGACATAAAATGTTGCGCCGTTTTCGAGCCAATCAAAAACTTGACGCGACTTTTGCAATAAACGATGTTGTACGTAAATTTTTTCAGCTTGGTCGCGCGAAAAAGCTACGTCTAAACGCGTGAGCGTACCATTTTTTAAACCACCGAGCCATTCTGTCTGATATAAAAAATCCGTCGTGAAATTAGGATTGCCAAAAAACAACCAATTTTTACCCGAGGCTTTTGTTTCTGTGCGCTCTTCAACAAAAGCGCGAAACGGAGCAACACCTGTTCCTGGTCCAACCATAATAATATCAGTTGAAGCGTCGGTAGGAAGTTTGAAAAAACTATTTTGTTCTGTATAAACTTTTACCGTGTCATTTATTTTTATCGTATCCGCCAAATAAGTGGAAGCAGTACCCGATTTTTTTCTACCGAAAGTTTCGTAACGTACGGCAGCCACCGTTAAATGTGCTTCATTTTCGTGCGCCATCAAACTCGATGCAATCGAATAAGCGCGCGCAGGCAATTCGCGCAAAGAATCTGCTAATTGTTGCGCGGTAGGTTTAATTTCAAAATATTGGAGCGCGTCCAAAACATCGCGACCATAAAAAAATGATTGTAGTGCAGCATTATCTTTTAAAAGCGTTTCTATTTTTTCTTTGGGTGCGTTTTCCAAAGTGCTTAATCGCGTTAGTACATCGCGCGATAGCACCGTGAGTTCAGCAGAATGTTTTAAAAAATGGTTGAGCGTTGTGGTTGCGCCTTTGTGTGTAATTTTTGCTTCGGCATCTAATCCTGTTTTGTCAAAAATCGTGTAAACAAGTTGCTCCGAATTTTCTGGTAAAATATAAAGCGAATCGCCTGGCGAATATGCAAGTTCAGCAGCAATGCCGAGTTCTATATGGTAAGTTTCTTTTGCAGAACCACGACCGTTGAGTTGAATTTTTTCAAAAACAGTCGCCTCAAACGGATTTTTTTTATCGAAATGGATTTTTGTTGCAACTGCTTCTTTGGTTGAAATAATTTTACTTGTACTTGAGCCGCCAAGCATGTCGGCTCTACTAAACTTTTTATTATATCCTTCGATCAATTTTTCTGCCCAAGCTTCTGCATCGTCCTGCCAATCCACGTCGCAATCAGTGCGCGTTGATAAACGCTTTGCGCCGAGTTTTTCAAATTGTGCATCAAAATCTTTTCCCGTTTGACAATACTGAATATAACTTTTGTCGCCTAATGATAAAACTGAAAACTGCAAATCGTTGAGCTTTGGTGCGCGCGCCGAGTGAACAAATTTGTAAAAATCTTCAGCTACTGCGGGTGGTTCGCCTTCGCCATAAGTGCTGATAACCATCGCCAATGCGCGTTCATCTTTTAAATTTTTACTAGCATATTGCGCAATGTCAACCACCTTTGTAGTTATGCCGCGCGCTTGTGCCAACTCTGCCGTTTTGTTTGCCGCTTTTTGCGCATTGCCCGATTGCGAACCGTAAATGATGGTTAAAGTGGGAGACGGTAGAGACGTTGGCAACGTCTCTACATTAGAATGTTGGCTCATAGCTAATGGCTCATAGCTCATAGCGCGTTCCGCCAAACCATAAAAATAACCGCTCAGCCATAAAAGTTGACGTTCATTCAGTTTTGCAGAAAAATCTTGTAAATTTTTTTCGTCTAAACCATTCGGAAGCATATTAGCAGTCGTTAAATTTTCTGACATTAAATCAATTTTGAGTTTTAAATTTTAGCCATTGGTTTTTTCAATTAATTCGAAGTTATCAACCGATGGTAAAACAGAACTGTACGAAAAAGACGTTTGATTGTGTTGTGTGTATTGTGAATCGGCATATCGCACAACTTCGCCTATAGCAATAATTGCGGGAGAAGCAATTTGTGCGGCTTCAACGCGCTCCACAATATTTTGCAAAGTGCCGACCACAACTTTCTGATCCGGCAAAGTACCGTTTTGAATAACGGCAACGGGCGTTGTTATGTTTTTATGAACGGAAAAGATATCAACGATGGCGGAAAGTTTATACAAACCCATTAAGATAACAACCGTCGCATCGGTATTAGCTGCTTGATAAACACTTTCTGAAATTAAGCCGGTTGAAGTTGTTGCTGTTAAAACTGTAAACGCGCGACTTTCGGATCGGTGCGTGACAGGAACGCCGATAGCGCCCAAAACACCAACAGCACTACTAATCCCAGGAACATAATTAGTAGGAATATTATGAAACTGCGCAAAATCAATTTCTTCTCTGCCGCGACCAAAAACAAATGGATCGCCACCTTTCAATCGCACAACATGACCATGTTCACGCGCGCATTGCACAATCAAATCGTTAATAGCATCTTGTGAATAGGCTTTGAAACCAGTGCGTTTTCCAACAAAAATTTTTAGTGAATTAGTGGGCGCATAATCAAGCAAATCTGTATTTACCAATGAGTCATACAATAAAACATCTGCCGATTTAATGGCTTTTACGCCCTTGATCGTGATGAGATCTGCATCGCCAGGTCCAGCACCCACAACGGTTAATCTCGGATTTATAATTTTCATATTAACTAAGCTGCAACTCCAATCCCGATTTTATCCGCGACTGTCATTAAATGTATCCCCCCGCAAGGAGCGATTTAATTATTGTTTAATAGCCAAAAATTATGTTCATTTGTTATCGTGCTCGAATGGAAATCTTAGAAACTCAAATCAAAACACGGGCATTATTTTTTTACGAATGCAAAGGTACTTGCAAATGTAGATGCAATGCAAGGTATTTTAAAAATAAATTTGTTTACAACATTGATTATTTTAGAACGAAACAAAATATGGGAAAATTGTTTTCAGTCGTTGTTTTAATTTGGAAATAAATCAGCGGATTATCGTTGGTTGATATCGCACACTTAGCACACTTTAGATTAAATAGTTTTAATTTAAAGTGTGCTTGGATATTAAATTTAAGTTGAAGGAAATAAGTGAGATATAAGGATGTAATTTTTAAAAAACCAGCTTATTTCCCAGCTCGTAGCTTTAAACTTCCCACTGAAACCGTCATCATTCTTCCCATTTTTTTCTTGCCACGATAGCTTACAATTTTCAATTGTGAAGCACCTTTCGGAACACTCAAAGGTGTTTTGTAAATTGGATAATACGCATCGGGGGGAGAATTATCCCAACTGTAGTGAATATCTAAATCGGCAATTTGGCTCGTTAAAGTAGTGAGCAACGTGCTGTCTTTCCCCATTTCAACTTTAATGGTT
>JAYVVO010000131.1:0-5852 GCA_043786955.1 Saprospiraceae bacterium | reverse complement strand
GATTCGGCACGCTCGGCGAAACAGGCGCTGGTGCAGGCGAAGCGCAAGGTATTCAGCACGATATTGATATTTATTTTTCGACGTTTGCTAAATCTATGGCAAGTATAGGTGCTTTTGTAGCTGCCGATGAAGGTATCATAAAATATTTGCGTTACAATATGCGCTCACAAATATTTGCTAAATCATTGCCGATGCCATTAGTGATTGGCGCGTTAAAACGTTTAGATCTCATTCGCACACAACCTGGGCTGCGCGAAAAACTTTGGCAAAACACTCATGCGTTGCAATCGGGTTTGCGGGCTTTGGGTTTAGATTTGGGCAAAACAAATACTTGCGTTACGCCCGTGTTCATGCACGGCGAAGTGGAAGAAGCATTAAATCTAATCACTGATTTGCGCGAAAACCACCACATTTTTTGCTCTATCGTAGTTTATCCTGTTATTCCGCGCGGCATGATTCTATTGCGATTAATTCCTACGGCTGAACACACGCAACACGATATTGATTTAACACTCACAGCTTTTGCGCAAGTTGCAGCAAAATTAAAAACAGGCGCGTATGCAAAAATTTTAGTTTAATTTTTTATGAAAAATATTTTTCTGTTCCTCGTTTCAATTTCGATCATAAGTTTTAGTGCCTGCATTAAAGATGTGGCTGCACCAACGCTCACTACAACTGGAAACACCAACATTGTTAATTTTAAAGCCCTGAAGACGGGTACAATTATTCCACAAAATGGTTCAAATAGTTCGGGTACAATCGAATTAGGTGTTGATTCGTTCAGCAATCATTATTTAAAACTTAAAAGCGATTTTAAAAGCACTTTTACGAACGCAACGCTCATCGTTTCACTTTCAAGCACAGCAGATTTTAACGAAAACACGAGTGCAAGCATTGGTTCAGTAACAGCAAGCAGTGAAAAATATTACAATATTACACTGTATCAATTTAATAATGCGACGTACTTTATTCTGTATAATACGGCATCGAACACGCAGTTTGGGAACGCGCAAATTAAACCTTTATAAAAAAATTAGATTAGCGCAGTAGCAGAACACCACCAGTTTTCTCAATAATGTTTCCATTCTTCTGTGTCGCTCGAATATAGTATAAATAAACACCTTGAGGCAATTCAGTTAATCCTCGACGACCATCCCAACCCGCTGTGAAATCGGTTGAACTAAAAATAGTTCCACCCCAGCGATCTGAAATAAGGATTTGATAATTGGCGATATTTTCTGGGAATAAAACGTAGGCTTTGAATTCTGGATTTTTTCCATTCGGTGTAAAAGCATTAGGCACAATGATATTAGATATTTGCTCTGTGCAAGAAATATTTGAGTATGATGTGGCATCTTCCGAAGTTCCGTCGGGCAATTGATACGTAAAATTTGTACCAATCCGATAACAAATATTCGGTTCATCGGCACCAACATTATCCGTATAAGTTCGCGCTGTTATGTCGAGTGGCAAACCAATATCGGTGGGAATATTTTTTACAAAGCGCGTAACTTGATAGCCTGTAATGTTGGCTGCGTCGAAATCAAAAGGCGACCAAAACAACTTACTGAGTCTACCAACATTGGGTTGTGCTAAAAGAGAAACTGTTCCGATAATATTGGAGGTGTCGAACGTGCCGCAAACATCGTGCGTAACGATACGGTAAAAATTAGGTTTGCGCGTGTTCACACTCGAGTCGTTAAAAGTATATTGCGGATTAAGTGGTAAACTTAATTTTAAAACACCGATTGTATTAAACGCTGTCGAATTTGAGTCGGAACGCAAAACAATCATCGAATCTACTTTAGCTGTGGCGTTCACGTTCCAATACATTTGTACAGAATTGTTGGCATTGACGGTCGCATTTTTCAAAAATAAATAACCGACTGGCACAATGACATCAGAAACAAAAACTGTATCGTTTGAACGCGCAGTAATACCTGACGAAGCTTGCACGGCGCGCACAAAAAATGAATATGTTGTTTTGTCTTGCAGTTTATTGAAAGTAAAAGTTGTGTCTCTGCCGCCGACGGTTGTCAATAAATACGGATTTCTACCACCTTGCGACACCCAAATTTCGTGGCGCGCAATTGGAAACGACCATGTTTTGTATAAATTCCAGCTTAAAGTAACTGCTTGTTGACACCTATTTTGTTGCGCTTTTAGTAAAATTGTCAAATGATTTTGGTCGAACAAACTCGTGCTACCGCATTGATCAACGGCTAAAACTTGGTATTCTTGGCTGATTACTGTTGGATTGGCGTTAGCGTCAACGTATCGAACCGTATCGGGATTATTTATTTTAGCAATCGGCACTAAACCGTTCACCGTTTTTTTATAAATAATATAACCTACTACTTGTGCCGACGGATTTTTTCGCCAACGGACTTCAACGCTCGTTTTACTAAGTACATTTAAAGTTAAAACCGGATTTAGTTGCGGTGGCTGATTGCTCAACGTGTCGGACATATAACAACTGACGCCACTCGAATTTCTATCCACTAAAAAAAAATACCACGCATTACCATCTGGATTATTAAATGCGTAGGATGTTGCACTTGCAGCTACCGAATCAACAATTGAATAAGGTCCGTTTTGGTTGCGCGCGCCATAAACAATAATGCGAGTATTGGTTGTGCCGCACGTATTTGCGCCATAACTCCAAAGCAAAGTATCGCGTTTGATACAATTTAAAATCGGTTTTTGAGCATCAACGAACTTTGAGCACAAAAAGAAAATGCCAAATAGAATTGCTTTAAAATATCTTACTCTGTTTTTGTAAACACAACTGCTCATGAATTTTTTATTAACCTAACAGATTTTAAAACCTGTTAAGTTTGAATTATTTATTTTAAGTTCAACCTTGTTTCATTTGAATTATCTATTCTTTAATTTAAATTCTTTTTCAAAATCTTCCAAAGAAATAATTCGCTCTAACGTTCCTATAAATTGGGTGCCATCCACTATGTCGCGACGCGTTTCGAATAAACCAATTCCTTCTGCATAGACTTCCTGAATCGAATAAACGTGTGTCCAATCGCCCTGTTTTTTATGCTTTTCCGATTGTTCTTCCTCCATCGAAAAAATGAGCGCATCGTGTTTTTTACCTTCAAAATTAATTGTCGTGTCCTTCAAATAACGGCGATTGCGCGTTAATGTTGTTGTTTTCAAAGAATCGGATAAATCGCCATATTCCATAGAACTCACGAAAACGCCATTGTTTTTTGAAATCGCAAATGGAAAACTCGCAGGATTTGTAATGGTCGCTGCTTTTGAAATAGATTTATGCAGCGAATCCGTTCCTAAAAATTTAAGTTCTTCAAGCACCATGCCGTTGTCGAATCGCTTTTCGCGCGTCATAAGTTGTTCCGTAAAATTACTATCATAGAGTGAACCTACAAACCAAATCGAATCGCCTTGCACGATGGTTTGATAATACCAATAGGCTTTAAAAACGTTTTCACCTTTACTGGTTTTGTAATTATAAACGTAAACTTTGGGCTCAAGTTTTAATTTTTTAAGTGGAAAATAAAAATTATGAATATCGCGCGTGCCATCGTTACAACTGCTTAAAATCGAAATTGAAAGGGAAAAGATGAGCGTTTTAACGTAATTTTTATTTAGTTGCGCGTTTTGAATTGGAAACATTTTTTATTTTTTTGCCAATCAATAACGTTTTAAACCTGCGTTCAGTACATTTTAGGATAAGGGTTTTTAATAGTTTCTTGAGATTTTATTTTAAACTTAGCGAGCTATACCGTTCCGAGAAATAAAATCTGCTAAATTTGCTCACTCAATGGATGACTACCCAACAATTAAACTTTTACGAATAATCATGATAAAAAGAAATATTCCGAACGCGCTTACATTGCTCAACGCCATTTTTGGTTTTTGCGCTGTAATCTATATTTTGAAAGATGATTTTTTTCTGGCGTTTTTATTTATTTTTGGTGCACTTATCGCCGATTTTTTAGATGGTTTTGTTGCGCGATTATTGAAAGTACAATCTGAAATTGGTGGTCAACTTGATTCTCTCGCCGACGCCATTAGTTTTGGTGTTGTGCCGGCTGTTTTGGCGCGCGAAATTTTGATTCACAACATTCACGAATACGATTTAGAAATTCCAATCACACTATTTGCTGCTTGCATCGCCGCTTTTTCGGTGTTGCGCTTGGCGCGTTTCAACGTTGAAAAAACTGACCCCACATTTTTTACAGGTTTAAACACACCGACAAATACTATTTTTTGGATGGGCGTTGCCATCGCGCAAGCAAATAGTTTTTCAATTATTGGTAAGTTAGCTAATAATCCTGTCGCCGTTTCCATCGCAATTGTTTTGAGTTGTTACTTGTTGGTGAGCCGCATAAAAATGTTTTCGCTTAAAAATTTTAGTGGACTTTTGCGCAATCGTTGGTTTTTGATTTTTTTTATTGGCGCAGTAGCGTGCGCTTTATTTGCAACTTCCGACGCTTTGGTTTTTGCAATTTTGTTGTACGTGTTGGTGAACATTGGGCAAAATATTTTTGCGCAGAAAAATAATAAGTAAGAGGTGCAAAGTAGTTCGCAAATAAAAAAACCTGTTAGATTTTAAAAATCTAACAGGTTTGAAAGACTTACAAAAAACTTAATGAATTGCCGTAGCAGCTGCCGATGCAACGGCATGATCGTTTTCAACGGAACTGCCCGAAACGCCGATGGAACCAATCATTACACCTTTTGCATCGCGAATAACAACACCACCTGGGAAAGTAATTAATCCACCGTTAGAGTGTTCGATATTAAATAATGGCGTGTTCGGTTGCGTGAGAGGTGTTAAAACTGCTGTATCCATATCGAAAAAAGCAGAAGTTTTTGCTTTTTTGTGCGATATATCAATCGAACCAATCCATGCACCATCCATGCGCGCAAACGCCACTAAATTTGCACCCGTATCAACGATACAGATATCCATTTTAGTCTCTAATGTAGCTGCTTTTACTTTTGCTGCCGCAATTACTGCTTCAGCTTGCTTTAGTGTAATATTCATTTAAAAAATTTAAAAAAGTTTATCTTTATAGTTCAATCATCGTAACACCGTCGCCGCCTTCATTATTTTCTGGGTGATATACTTTTTTGATGCCTTTGTATTCTTTCAATTTTCTGCTCACAACTTTGCGGAGTGTGCCGTTACCTTTTCCATGCACAATGCGAATGCTGTTCGCGCTCGAAACGATGGCTTGATCCATAAAATCTTGCAAAATTCTTTCTGCTTCAATCATATCTAAACCACGTACATCAATTTTCGGATCGAAATACGCGCTGCGTGCAATAGAATTATTGTTGTGCGCTAACGGTAATTGCGGTGTTGTTTTTTCTTCAACAGCGGTGAGGTCGCGCAATTTAACGTGCAAACGCAGCGCACCCATCACCACAATCGCCTCATTACCCGATATTGTTTCCACGCGACCTGTTGCACTTCCCGTGCGCATTTTAACTAAAGTACCTGTCTTAATTTCTAAATCGAGCGATTTACTATTCGGTGCATAATACACTTCTTCTACCAATTCCGATACTTGCGTAGCGAGCGCTTGTTGCTTTTCTTTTATCTCTGTCGTGATTTCGCGTGCGCGCTCAATATTTTTTTCTTGTTTCAACTCTTTCAAAACGCGCTGCATTTCTTGCGTCAGTTGCGCCGTTTTTGTAAGCTCTAACTCTTTCGATTCAAGTTTTTGTTTTTTCCGACGCGCTTCCACGTCTTCAATATTTTCGCTGTACTGCTTAACAAGTTTATCTAAGAGTACTTGTTTTTCGTTCAGTTCAGCAATTTTTTCATCGTATTCTTGTTTCTCGCGTTGTAAATCAATGAGTAGTTC
>JAYVVO010000130.1:0-15639 GCA_043786955.1 Saprospiraceae bacterium | reverse complement strand
TAAAAAAGTACAATGGCGCTTCAAGACAAATATATAAATCCATTTACGGATTTTGGGTTTAAAAAACTGTTCGGAACGGAACTGAATAAAGACTTATTGATTGATTTTTTGAACACCGTCATTTTACCAGAAAAGCGTAAAATAAAAGACCTTACCTACAAACCCACCGAACAGTTTGGAATCACTGAATCAGACCGTAAATCAATATTTGATATTTATTGCGTAGGCACAAATAATGAACGATTTGTGGTTGAGATGCAAAAAGCTAAACAAAATTATTTTAAGGATAGAAGTGTCTATTATTCAAGTTTCCCGATTCAAGAGCAAGCCATTCGAGGTGAATGGAATTTCAAACTTTCGGAGGTTTTTATGGTGGGTATTTTAGATTTTGTTTTTAGCGACAACAAGGAGGAGTCTATTGTTCGGCATGTGGTAAAACTTAAAAATGAAAAATGTCAAGTATTTTTTGATAAATTGACTTTTATATATTTAGAAATGCCCCACTTTACAAAAAAGGAAAGTGAACTCGAAAGCAATTACGATAAATGGTTATTCGCATTAAAAAATTTACCCGATTTACAAAATCGCCCTTTAGCACTTCAAGAAAAAATATGGAAACGTTTGTTTGAAGCAGCCGAAATTGCTAAATTCAATGCCGTTGAACGCAATGAATATGAGGGTAGTTTAAAAGTGTATCGTGATTTAAAAAACGTCATTGATACCGCCTTTGATGATGGAAAGATGGAGGAAAAGATGGATGGAATACAAAAATCGTTAAAAAGAGGTAAACTCACCATTGAGGAAATTGCAGAAGATTTTGATGTAACTGTTGATTTTGTGATGCAAATTAAAATGGGAGCTGGTTTATAATAATTTCTCTGCTTGCAGACCATGTGTCAAAAAATACATACGCGAAGCAAATTAATAGTACGTTTCAAAGACACGAAAATAACCCGTTCAAGTCTCGTTTTTAGCCGCTGCGCTGCTAAAAACTAAGACTTAAACAAGTTGTTACTGATCTCAAACTTACAAAATATTTGATAGTCAAAATACTTTAAAATCAATAATTTTAAATATTTGTATGAGAATTTTATGCTTTTAAAAAAATAAAAATTCACTCAATAATTTAAATATTAAAAAATAATATTAGTTTTGCGAATAACATCGCCTATAATAAATTTTGAAAAATAAAAATAAGACGAAAACCTGAATTCACAAAATAATTGACACTTAAAGAACTTAAAAATAGATTGACAAAAAATAAAAAATGAAGGCAAACGAGAGTAGGGTAGAAGACTTTTTATCATCGAATAAGACACAATTCGTAATACCTGTCTACCAAAGAAATTATGACTGGACAACTGGACAATGTAAACAACTTTTGGATGACATCCTTGAAGTAGGGATAAGCAATAAAATGAATGCTCATTTTATTGGAAGTATAGTATATGTTCACGATGACGTTTATTCAGCATCAAGAATTAAAGAATTGACAGTAATTGACGGACAGCAAAGACTAACAACTTTGACACTCGTTTTTTTAGTGATTCATCGACTTGCAAAAATTACACAAAACGAGTCTCTTGAAAATGAGATCAGTGAAACTTATTTAATAAACAAATTTGCAACAGAAGATGAAAAACTAAAATTAAGACCTACTGACAATAACGACAAAGCATTAAAATATTTATTACGTAGTGATGAAACTGAAGAATACAATGACTTTTCCAAACTCATAGACAACTTTAATTATTTTAAAGAAAGAATTACAGAAGATAACTATCAAACTGTTTTGAAAGGACTCTCAAAACTTATGTTTGTTGAGGTTTCACTCGACAGAGAAAAAGATGATCCCCAAAGGATTTTCGAAAGTTTGAACTCAACAGGCTTAGAACTGGCACAAGCCGACCTAATAAGAAATTATATTCTAATGGGTTTATGTCGGAAAGATCAAAATAAAATTTACCAACATTATTGGGAAATAATCGAAAAACTTGCTAAAGATGAAACGCTAAATGTAAGCAGAGTATCCGATTTTATAAGAGACTATTTGACACTTGAAAATAAAAATATTCCTAATAAAGGAAAAGTTTATTTAGAATTCAAAGCTAAATATCCCACTTCAACCCTTTCAGAATTAGAAAAAATTCTAGCTAATTTAAAATCACTGGCTAAGCATTACAATAAATTATTGAACCCCAAAAATGAAGCGGACAAAGAAATAAGATTACAGTTAGAATACATAAATAGACTTGAAATAAATGTAGCTTTTCCTTTTTTGATGAAAGTTTATGATGATTACTCAAAATCAACTATAGATAAATTGACCTTCATAAAGATTTTAGATCTAATACAAGCCTTCACATGGAGAAGATTTATCCTCGGTTTACCTACGAATGCATTGAATAAAATATTTATGAGCCTCTACGATAAGGTTGAACATATAAGTTATCTTTATTCGGTACAAAAATCTTTACTTAAAAGGACGGGTGGACAACGTTTTCCCAAAAATATAGAATTTATTGATGCACTTAAAATGAAAGATGTGTATAATATTAAGTCTAAAAATAGAACTTATCTTTTAGAAAGATTAGAAAATTTTGAAAATAGAGAGCCGGTTGTAATAGATGGAAACACGGATATAACAATTGAACACATCTTTCCTCAAAACCCTGACTACAAATGGAAACTCGAGCTTGGAATTGATGAATATAATTTCATTAAAGATAATTATTTAAATACAATTGGCAATCTTACATTATCAGGAAATAACGGTAAACTTAGTAACAAGTATTTCATTGACAAACGTGATATGCCAGGTGCAGGGTATAAAGATAGCAGACTTTGGTTAAATAAATATTTGACAATTCTCGACAAATGGGGTAAAATAGAAATTGAAGGACGGTTTAAATTTATTTCTGAAAGGGTCTTAAAAATTTGGGACATTCCAAATATCGAAATTAATGAAGAAGCTGAAAGCAATGAAATAAATATTTTTGAAGCAGAAGATCCAAAATTTAAAAAATTAGAGTACGCTGTTTTTTTTGACCAAAAATTAGAAATAAATCAAGTTTCAAAACTTTACTATGAAGTTTTCAAACAGCTATTTGAATTGCAACCTGAGACATTTTTTACAACTGAACTAGGATTGAAAATTGGCTTGACAAAGAATCTAACTGAGGGAAATCCAAGGCAAGCACTTGCAATAAATGATACTTACTTTATTGAAGGGAATATGGATAATATTGGCAAATTTGATAAGATAAAATTAGCGTTGACAATTTTTGGTTTTGAAGACGAACTTCTAATAAAATATATTGATGAAAAAGTTGTCGATGTCCATTAGAAGTTTCTCATTCTCGCTCGAACACCATAATTGAAATAAATAAATTCGCTTTATTAAGTCTCTCATTGTGTCCCTTATCGTTGCATCTTTGACGCAAACTACATTACTCAGTAAAAACGTAAAAATAGCCCCTTCAAGTCTCTTTTTTAATCACTTCGCAGTTTAGAGTTAGCGCGTTTTTTATGAACACAATCTGCCATTAGGATTTAATTTTTTTTATCTATTTGGTCTTTTTGCGAGAGAAATAAGTCAATTATAATTTTCTTGAAAGGGTTATTTTGATGAATCAGAAGAGAAGTTAAAAAATCAATGCCTTCAATTTCAAAATCGGAATCATGTTTTTCTAAACTCATTTTAAAATAATTTTAGACGAGTGATTCTTCAATAACGTGTAGATGTCCAGATTCAACATAATATTGCAAAGTGATTCCAGCTTTGGTGAGCTGTTGATTTATTTCTTCAAGCGTTATTTCACAATTATAAAACTTTTGAACTAATTGCTGACGTAACATCATACGTTTTAGAGCCTTAGCAAGCTTAGAATCTGGGTGTAATTTAATTACTGGAGCATTTACTGGAGCTGGCATAATATAATATTTAAAACATAATTAATCAAGTTTAATGAAATTGTAAATTTGGTTTTGTGCATTTATCAACTGATATAGTTTTTGTATAGTCTCTCGCAAACTTCTACACTTTTTCCAAACTAAATTCCCCTAACCCTTCCCTAAAAACTCTGGGCGTATTACATTTGCCGAGTTTATCACTTGTCAACTTAATTTTAAATGCCAAAAGATACTTCACTCCGTTCGGTTTTGCTCATCGGCAGCGGACCGATAATTATCGGACAAGCGTGTGAGTTCGATTATTCTGGTTCGCAATCGGCGCGTAGTTTACGCGAAGAAGGTATCGAAGTCATCCTCATCAATTCCAATCCTGCGACAATAATGACTGACCCTGTTATGGCAGATCATATTTATTTGTTGCCACTCACCGTAGAATCTATTGTCACTATTTTAGAAAAACATAAAATTGATGCAGTTTTGCCAACCATGGGTGGACAAACAGCTTTAAATTTAGCGATTGAAATTGATAAGCTCGGTATTTGGGAAAAATACAATTGCCGAATGATAGGTGTTGATGTCGCTGCGATTGAACTCACTGAAAATCGCGAATTGTTCCGTCAACTCATGGTGCAAATAGGAATGGATGTTGCGCCATCTTTCATTGCTAATTCTTATTTAGAAGGTTACGAAGCAGCACAAAAAATTGGTTATCCATTAGTTATTCGCCCAAGTTATACGCTTGGCGGCAATGGGGGTGGATTTGTACACAAAGAAGAAGAATTTGCTGAAGCATTGAAACGTGGATTAGATGCTTCGCCGACGCATGAAGTTTTGGTTGAACGCGCGGTTTTAGGCTGGAAAGAATTTGAATTAGAACTTTTGCGCGATTCGAACGATAACGTCGTCATAATTTGTACTGTCGAAAACCTTGATCCGATGGGAATTCACACAGGCGATAGTATTACGGTTGCACCCGCAATGACGTTAAGCGATACCGCTTACCAAAATATGCGCGATTGGGCAATAAAAATGATGCGCTCTCTCGGAAATTTTGCGGGCGGTTGCAATGTGCAATTCGCTATGGATCCGCTGACTGAACGATTGATTGCCGTAGAAATTAATCCGCGTGTGAGTCGCTCTTCGGCGTTGGCGTCGAAAGCAACAGGTTATCCGATTGCAAAAATTGCGACGAAACTTGCCATTGGTTATCATCTCAATGAATTAAAGAATCAAATTACTAAAACAACTTCGGCGTATTTTGAACCCACGTTAGATTACGTCATTGTTAAAATGCCGCGTTGGAATTTCGATAAGTTCCCTAATGCGGATGACACCCTCGGTTTGCAAATGAAATCGGTCGGTGAAGTGATGGCGATTGGTAGAAATTTTTTAGAAGCCTTGCAAAAAGCGTGTCAAAGTCAAGAGAATGGTCGCGCAGGTTTGGGTGCAGATAAAAAAGAATGGATTCGCACTGAAGACATTGTCGGCAGATTAGAACGCGCGAGCGACGACAGAATTTATCGCGTCAAAGATGCTTTTCGTCTCGGCATTCCTACTAAGACAATTCAAAAATTAACGGGTATTGATATTTGGTTTTTGCGTCAAATTAAAAGATTGGTTGAATTTGAAGATCGCTTATTAAAACTAAATGTCGCAGAGGATATTTCTTTGGAGTTCATGCGCGAATTGAAAAGAGTAGGGTACAGTGATGCACAAATTGCGTGGGTGTTGCGGATTAAAGAATCGGAAGTGACGCGACACAGAAAAAATTTAGGTGTGCGCCGCGTTTTCAAAATGGTTGATACCTGCGCTGCTGAGTTTGAATCGAAGACAAATTATTTTTACTCCACTTTTGAGGGTGAGAATGAAAGCGTTCGCTCGGATAGGAAAAAAATTATTGTTCTTGGTTCAGGTCCGAATCGCATTGGTCAAGGTATTGAGTTCGATTATTGCTGTGTGCACGGTTTGCTTGCTCTTAAAGAAGCCGGTTATGAAGCGATTATGGTGAATTGTAATCCTGAAACAGTGTCAACCGATTTCGATATCGCTGATAAATTATACTTTGAACCCGTTTATTGGGAACATCTGCTCGAAATTATTGAATTTGAACAACCCGAAGGTGTTATCGTTCAGCTCGGCGGACAAACAGCTTTAAAACTGGCGTCTGAATTATTTGCGCACGGTATAAAAATTATAGGAACAAGTTTCGACAATATGGATATCGCTGAAGATCGCGGTCGGTTTTCGGATATGCTCAAAGAACTCGAAATTCCTTATCCAAAATATGGCGTTGCAAGAGATGCCGACGATGCTTATGTCCTTGCGGCGCGCATCGGTTATCCCGTTTTGGTGCGTCCTAGTTACGTAATCGGCGGTCAGCGCATGAAAATTGTGATTAACGACGCAGAATTAGAGCGTGCCGTACTGAGTATTTATAAACATTTACCCGATAATCGCATTCTGATTGATCAGTTTTTGGAGCGCGCCAAAGAAGCAGAAATTGATGCGCTGTGCGACGGCACCGATTTTCAAGTCATCGGTATCATGGAACATATTGAACCTGCGGGTGTGCACTCTGGTGATTCGAACGCGATGCTACCACCGTATTCATTGTCGCAAGTTGTCATTGACCAAATGATTGCACACGCGAAAAAATTAGCTTTTGCTCTGAATATAAAGGGCTTAATCAATATTCAGTTCGCCATTAAAAATGAATTGGTGTATGTCATTGAAGCCAATCCGCGCGCATCGCGCACCACGCCGTTCATTGCTAAAGCGCATAAAATTCCGTATTTGAATTATGCGACAAAAATTATGCTCGGAACGCACACGCTGAAAGACTTTAATTTTGAAAATAAAATGACGGGTTACGCAATTAAAGTGCCTGTGTTTAGCTTCAATAAATTTCCTGGCGTTGATAAACAACTTGGACCAGAAATGAAATCAACTGGCGAAGCCATTTACTTCATAAAAGATTTGAAAGATCCATATTTTAGAGAATTAGAACGCAATCGGAGTATGTTTTTGTACCAATAGTAGTTGACAGTTTTTGGTTAATAGTTGTTTGTTCAAGTGTATTCTCAGACGAACAACTATCAACGAACAACGAAATTTGTGATTTCTAAAATTTTGATTAATTTTGTTTAAAATATTATTTACATAGGAAAAATATTTCAATATCCTAAAGTTGTTTTGCCTGACGGTTCTCCATTTGGCAAAGCGTTAAAACGCATGATGATACGAAAGAATTTACTTCAAAATTTTCATTCACATCGAATAACGCTTAAAGAGTTTAACCAACAACTTTTAGATGCTTGAATTAATATGACCTACCAGCCTGATAAAGGATTTGCTGAAATTGAAGGATCTCTCATTTAAGATAAATTATTGACTCATAAAAACAATAGGCTGCAAATTTTGCAGCCTATTGTTTTTGAGAATTTCTAAATTCAAAAACTTTGAAAAATAAAATTACCCCAACAAAATTAAAAAAATAAAACGATTATCGGACGATTACAAAGCGTTGCATAATATCGCGTTTATTTTTAGAAAATAAACGCACCAAGTATGTGCCCGTTGGTAAATTGCTCACGTCTGTTGTGAGGTGCGTTCCGTTCAGTGCATCTTTAGAAATATTTTTTACAGAAACGCCGAGACTATTAAAAATAGAAACTCTCGTAAGTTCGCTAAAATTATTTTTTAACGCCACTGTTAATTCATCTGTCGCAGGATTTGGAAAAGCTTGCAAACCATTTTGCAAAATCACGTTCACTTTTTGAATGGAAGAGAATTTTTCGCTGCCGTCAAGTTGCGTAGATTTTATTCTGTAAAAATAATCACCGTCGTTTAAGTGCGCATCAGTGAATGAATATGTTTTCAAGTTTGCAGTTTGCGCGATTTTATCGATAGAACTAAAGACCATATTTTTCAGCCAGTTCAATACATTTGTTTAAATTCTGACGCATGAGTTCTTTACTTACCATTTCTAAGAAATCAGAAAAAGAAAGATTTTCAGTTTTAATACCAAATTTATTAAACTCAAGGTCGGAAATAGCAATTTGAAGTGTCCGCATAATTTTTTCTTGTTAAACGTTTAAAATCTTAAAAGCGCGTGCTTTATCGAGACGTATTAGATGTTGGCGAAGCAACTATTTTTAAGAAGTTTTAAGCAAATTTAATTCTTTGCGTAATACAAAACAAGTTTTAATGAATTATTAATAGCTAAAATTACATAGTAGCATTTCTCAAAGACAATGGAACTGAGGGAAGTAAATCTTTCCATGAAAATTCGTTTGCTGACGATACCATATATTTAGCGTATAAAAACAATCTTTCGTGCAGATGAACGCGTTTTAACGGTGGATTTATTGGCATCGGCGGTATCAAACTCGAAAACAAAAAGATATAAGCCACTATCGAAATTATCTACGCCGTTGCTACTATCCCATTTAAATTGAATGCTGCCTGTACCGATAGTATTAGCGGGTTGCGAAAAAGATTTCACGAGCGCGCCCTTTAAATCATAAATATTGAGATTGATATTGCTCACCGTTTTTTCTGAACCATAATTCGCAATGAAAGTAGCAGATTCTGAAAAAGGATTCGGAAAAGAAAAAATAGAATCAATGCGCACCGCAGGATTATCAATAACGATAAAATTCACAGAAGCTGTTGAAGAAATATCGTTCAAATTCCACGCTTTAACGCTGAGTGTGTGATTGCCTAAAGTTAAATTGGTTAAAGTATAATTAGCGACCCCATTTTTAGAATTATCGAGCGAAGCCTGATAAAATTCGTTCAAATTAATACTCGACTTTGCGGAATCGAGCGTGAGCGTTAAATCGTGACCAATACTATTGCCGGACACATTGATGCCTAAATCGTCGCTCAATTGAACAATTAATTTGGGTGAAGTGCCGACCGAACCACCTTTTTTGAAATTCGTATCGTTTAAAAATAAATTAATTGTTGGTGCATTCACCGAAACCGTCGAGTTATCGGTTTTGCACAGTGCCAATTCAAAAATGCCGTTGGCATCTGTAATATTATTCGTGGCGTAAAAACTCAATTTACTTTTACCACAATTGAAATCAATATCTTTCGGAATCGTAAAATCTAAACTCCAAACACCCGCTTTCACTGTTGCTGAACCTTTGAAAAGGATATTATTTTGAAGCAAAAAATCAACGGATGCACTCCCATCAATTTGTCCAAGCGTTCGGATGTCTTTCGTTTTATCGAACAGCGTACAATCCATCGTGCCATTAAAACCAGAAAGCACGGCGCCTTGTTCATCTAAAACAGAACCTGAAAGCGAAATTTTTTGCAGCGCTTTAATCGTATCGGTAAACGTTTTTGCCGATTTATTATTAATGTTTTGGAGTTGCACATTATAGCGCGGCAAATTTAAACGCATACTTGGGTCGCCGATGAGCGTAAACTTTTGACCGTTGGTGTAAGTAGAGCTACCATTCTTTGCTTGTTTAAAAATATCGCCGAGTCTAAGCGGTACGTTATCTTTTTTCTGATAAATATTATTGAAAACCGCAGCTGTGAGTTGTTCATTCGAACTCGCTTCAACCAATCGCACCGTTGAAAAAAGCGCAATCGCACCACCGTTAGAATTTAAAATGGCAGTTTCACCTGCCGTAACTTCTTTAGGATTGTCGTAACCAGTGAACTGACAGGTTGCTGTTACAATAAGCGGTAGTTTATCAAAATTTTGCCACGCTGCTAAATCTTCGCGCATTAAAATGCGTTCTTGCGCCAATCCGCGCGATCCACCGTGACCCATATAACACATGGTTAATGTGCCGTTTACACTTTTCTGAAATATGGCATCGTTCATTGCTGGCACGCGCGAACCACCCGCCGAAACTTCGAGCTTGTAAGCATCCATGTAAAATTTATCGGCGTTTAAATTTTTATAGTTCGATACAACCGTTTGTGCAATACCATCCATTGCGTTTAAATGTAAATTCCCGTCGCCGTTATCGCAAAAAAAAGTGACATCATTCCGCCATGCACCGAACGATTGCGTTTCGTAATGAATAATTTTATTCACAACAGCCAACGCTTCAGTTGGCGTTTTGCACGGAATTCTTCCGATACCAATATCGAGCGCGCCTTCTAAACCAACGCCTTCGTTGTCGGAAAGTAATCCATAAAAATCATCACTCGGAAACGCTTCAATCGGCGAAAAACTTTCGTCTGTTTCATAAACAGGAATAAAATTAGACGGCGGATTAGTACCGATGTCGTACAGATTTTTAAAATCGAAAGAACCATCGCCAAAAAGCAATAAATATTTTAGCGAAGAATCTTTTTTGACTAAAAAACGCGCAAAGTCGCGAATGGCTGAAGGATCTTGCGCACCCGATGAAAACTCGTTATACACTTCGTTAATTTCTGCGAGTGCGGTAGGTATTTTATCGAACTGAATTTTTTGTTGCTGTAATTTAAGCGCTGCTTCTTTAAAAACTTTAGGATAAACTATGACGAGTTGCGTATTAGAAATGCCGTGTAAATTCTGATTGGAAATGATACCAACTGCTTTCGGTGACGGTAGTGACGAATTTTTATCGAATAAAATAAATTCTTGCAAAGTATTTTGCGCAGCACTATTAAAACTCGTCCCTGAAACTGAGGCAGTTACAGTTTGCTCAGTTGGTTTTAAAATGTTCGAAACATTCCAAAGCGTGAGTTGCGCTGACGCATTTTTGATATTAAAAGTTGAAGCTTTGCCGACACTCGAAATATCTCGAAAATTGAGCGGTGCGTTTTCATAAATCAAATTTCTTTTGAAAGTGAGTTGCAAATAATCAAGCCAAGCGAGTGCATCACTTGTGCCCGTGAAAGTTACCGCAGCGTTTAAACTCGAACTTGGCAATGTAAATTTTTGAGCGATTGAACCATTGTACGCTTTCGATACTTCTGGATCATTCTGATCTGCACCAGAGAGATACGTTCCAAAATTTTGGTTGCCAATATTTAATGCTACGTTCGAGGAATTATTTGATGCAGCTACGAAATTAAAACTCAATTGCGCATCCGTAGTGGCTACAACGTTAGTGAAATTAAATTTTGAGGCATAATCGCGGGTGTTCGCTTGCGCATTAAACGCATCGCCGACCCAAACTTTTCCGCTGCCCTGCGTACAATTGCAAGCTGTGCTCGCTAAAACATTTATTTTATCGTCTTCCACGCGATTATGATAATCGTAAGTAGAGCTTTGATACGCATTCGACACAATGGGATTATCTGTTTTTGAAACGCGTAAACCATTTGCGCCACCTGATTTTAGAAAATAGTAGGTGTTGTCGTCGTAAATATTTTTAGGTTTATTGAAAGTTTTTGAATTCGTATCGAAATACCATTTGCTCGCACCTGCCGAATAAAACAAAATATAATCCGTCGGATCAAATTTGCCATCTTCTTCACCCACAATTGTAATCGCATTTTCTACTACATCTTCTGAACGAAAAGTTGCGTTTGCTTCGGGCAACATTCCACCGCCGTTGCCATAAATTTTAATCGTTCGCGGGTCAATCGCATCTAAATTAGAAATGCCGAGTTGCGTTTTTAAAAAATTATAATCGAGTTTATAAACACCGGCTTCTTGCACACTCATTTTATAAATCGTGCCATCGTTCAGAACCGAAATCGTTACACCATCTAAAGTTCTAAATTTTACGGGCGAATTATTAACATCAGTAACTACGTCGTTTGGAAACGCTGTTAATTTCTCATTAATTTTTAAGTAGGCAGCGTAATTTAGATGAGAAGTGTCGTTCGATATATTTAAATTTTTATTTTTCGAAGCCTTATTTGTATATTGTGCTTGCAATTCACACACATTCAAAATTATTCCGAAAAAAATCAGAACAGATAGATGCGTGATGTATGAAAAGCTATTTGTAAGTTTTTTGAACATATTCTCGGTGAGTTATTGATTTAATTAACGAACAACAAACTTTGTTATTTTGTGTTCGTAATCATAATATAAAAGTAATAATTAAGTTCGTAATTTCGTTTGAAAATAATATGAATAGACAGTTAAAATTTTAAAAAGAGAAAATGAAGTTTTATAAATTTACTATCCTCCTTATTTTACTTTTTTGTGCCAAAAATATTTTTGCGCAAGATCCCATTTTCTCGCAATTTTATAACGCACCCTTACAACTTAATCCTGCTTTCGCTGGCAATGCGTATGCACCATTTATTGCAGCCAACTATAGAATTCAAGCGCCCTCATTCGTTACAGGCAGTGCGGCGTATTCCACTTATCAAGTGAGTTACGATCAATTTTTGGATGGATTGAACAGTGGTATTGGGTTGAGTTTTATGTCGGACGACCAAGGTGGTGGCATTTATAAAACAACTTATGCGAACGCTTATTACTCCTACAAAGTAAATATTACGGAGCAGATTTCGGCAAAAATTGGTGTTGGTGCTGGTCTTATTCAGTCTAATGTAGATTGGAATAGACTCATTTTTCCTGACCAAATTGATGGCGCGACGGGAACGGTTGGCACATCGGCTGAAGAAAGACCAACTAATTTAACGAATAGTAAGATTGATTTGCAAACGGGAATTTTAGTTTATGGTCCGAGTTTTTATTTAGGTTTAACGGCAAAACATTTAGCTTCACCGAATCAATCTTTTTTAAAAAGTAGTAATTCAAACGTTAATTTAGGTTTACCACTTCTGATAAATTTCCACGCCGGATACGATTTTATTATTGAGAAAGAATCGCGCTACAAGCCTGCCACTTTTATTACGCCTTCTCTATTATACGTCAAGCAGAGTGACTTTGCGCAAATTATGCTCGGTGCGTATGGCGGATTAGGTCCGTTGTATGCGGGACTGTGGTATAGACACGCCAATTCAAATTCGGATGCCGTCATCACGATGATTGGTTACAGACAAGAATATTTTAAAATTGGTTACAGCTACGATTATACTGTTAGTGGTTTAGCTGGAAAAACGGGCGGCACACACGAAATTTCGCTTACTATAAATTTCGATCCCAATCCGAACAGAATAGATTTTAACGACTGTTTTAAAATGTTCCGTTAATTTCTTAATTATTTGCTTATTTTCGCACTTTCAAAATAAAAACGATAACACATCGTTTAGATTTAGAATTACAAAAAAAGAAAAATTGGCGATTTAGTTTGCCTCAATTTTATTTCCTAAACAACCGTTTTCATATTCATCATGGCTAAAACGCTTGTAAAATTTCTGGGCCTTACAATCATTACGCTCAGTGTTTTAACGACATCTTGCAAAAAGAAAGAGACCAGTGGAACGACTGGCTGGAACTACAACGACAAGAAATGGGGAGGTTTTGAAAAACTAAACTATGAAGGTCAAGCTACGGGTCCGAATTTAGTGCTTATTGAAGGCGGTACCTTCAATATGGGATTAAGCGATCAGGACGTTACTTTTGAATGGAACAACGTTCCGCGTCGCGTAACAGTTTCATCCTTCTACATGGATCAAACGGAAGTTTCCAATATTGATTACCGCGAGTATTTGTATTGGTTAGAAAATCACTACGGTGGTTCTTTTCCAGAAGTAGCGCGCAAATCATTACCCGACACTTTGGTATGGCGCGAAGAACTTTCTTACAACGAGCCTTTCGTTGAAGAATATTTCCGTCACCCATCGTACAGAGATTATCCAGTAGTTGGTGTTAACTGGTTGCAAGCAAACGATTATTGCGCTTGGCGTACCGACCGCGTGAATGAAATGATTTTGATAAATAAAGGTGTTTTAAAACCCGATTTAGAACAAAAAGATCAAAATGTTTACACCACTGAAACGTATTTAGCGGGTCAATACACAGGTAATGTTCGCAAAAATTTAAAAGATTTGCGCACGGGTACGGATAGACAAGTGCGCCACGAAGACGGCATACTTTTACCAAGCTATAGATTGCCAACGGAAGCTGAATGGGAATATGCGGCTTTGGGTTTGCAAGGCAATTTAGCATCGAGCAAAGACGAGCGCATTACAGATAGACGTATTTATCCTTGGAATGGTAATTCTGTTCGTTGGCAGCGTCACGATAAAAATCAAGGTCAGATGTTAGCCAACTTCAAACGTGGCGCAGGTGACTATATGGGCATGGCGGGTAATTTAAATGACCATGCCGCACGTCCTGGTCCAGTAAACAGTTTTTTACCAAACGATTTTGGTTTATACAACATGGCGGGGAACGTAAACGAATGGGTTGCTGACGTTTACAGACCTACAACAAGTACAACTTTACGCGATGCCGATAACCAAGATTTAGATCCGTTTCGTGGTAACTTATTCACTACTAAAATGCTTGATGAAAATGGAAAGCCTTTAGAGCGCGATTCATTAGGTCATTTAAAGTATCGTGTTGTTAAAGATGATGAAGTGGCGAATCGCGAAAACTATAAACGTACAAGACTGTATGATTATATGGATGGTGACTCAACATCGCGCGCTTTCGAAAACCTTTCGATGTACGACGCAAAAAATACGCTTATCAGCGATAAGTCGCGCGTTTACAAAGGTGGTTCTTGGGCAGATCGCGCATTTTGGCTTTCACCAGGTTCACGTCGCTTCAAAGACGAAGATAAATCAGATAGAACTTTAGGTTTCCGCTGCGCCATGACGCGTAACGGTGGTGCATCTGGAAACGGACAGCCCGAAGCTAATATTTTCAAAAATGCCAAGCACAAGGATACTAAAAAAAGTTATCGCCGCTAGTTAATGTAAGGCATATATTTGTGTCAAATTCTAAATTCAAAACGGTTGTTCAAAAAAATTGGACAACCGTTTTTATTTTATTGCGTTCAATCATATAAAGTCTAAATTTGAACCATGAAAGAACGGAACGCTCGAATTTTTTTAGGTATATTATATACTGTTGGTGTCGTCGGCTATCTCTCACCTTATGCAAACCAATTTACGCGATTAACGTGCATTAATTTACTGATTTCCTTATCGGTCGTTTTATATTTTCAGCCTTTAAAAGACGCTAAATTTTATTTTATTGCGTTCAGTATTTATTTTATCAGTTTTTGTACGGAACTTGTTGGTGTTAATACGGGTTTATTTTTTGGGAATTACTCCTATGGCGATGTTATGGGCTTGCAGTTTCTGAAAACGCCATTTATAATTGGTATAAATTGGTTGCTTTTGACCTATTGCACAGCCGCTTTTTGTTCAGAAATTTTCTTCGCCACTAAATTCAAAAATTATATTCCATTAGTAGCTGCACTTCTGATGGTCAGTTTAGACGTTCTGATAGAACCCGTGGCGCAAAAATATAATTTATGGCATTGGGAACAAGGATATGTACCGCTTAAAAATTACGCACATTGGTTTGTTCTTTCGTTTTTTTTGCAGAGTTTACTGTTTTTAACAGTTAAAAAAGTTGAAAACAAAATTGCGAGATTTGTGTTTTTTATGCAGTTTGTATTTTTTTTCATTCTCTTTTTATTTCTTAAATAATATGCTTTTCTATTTTTTTGTTACGCTCAGCGCAGTTGTCGGAATGGAATTTATGGCATGGTTCACGCACAAATACGTCATGCACGGTTTTTTATGGGATTGGCACGCCGATCACCACTTGCCGAAACATCAGAAAGATGGTTTTTTTGAAAAAAATGATCTGTTTTTTTTAGTGTATGCGGTGCCGAGTATGTTCTGCTATATGTACGGCTCTTTCACAAAAACTTACTGGGT
>JAYVVO010000129.1:0-1993 GCA_043786955.1 Saprospiraceae bacterium | reverse complement strand
AAATCTTTGTTTGGAACTGTCCACCTTTAACCTCTGGTATGCTCAATAAAGCAATCGAAGTAGATTCATCCATTAAGTACACTTTTGGTGTACGGCTCATGCGCGACATACGAATTTTAAATAACAAAAGGTCTGCGTAAGAAATTACACCTGCTGTTGTAACACCTACTGATGCTGCCGAAGCTGAACCGTTTGCTTGTTCGCCATTTAGCATTACACGTAATGCTTCTGCATCTAAACCGCGTGTCATTTGAATCCCGAAATCGTCAAGATAAATACCAACAAGGTTTAACGGAATGTTTTTAAGTTCATCCGAAATTTCAAAGCCACGTCCGTATTTAGAAATACCAACTTGTTTTTGACCGAGTGATACTGAACCGACTGGTATAGATTCCAATTCGCCAAGTTTTACGGGCATCGCATCCGATTCATTGATGAACGGTGTAGTGATGATAAAACCTTTAACGGGAATAGTTGCCGAAATCAATTTTGTATAAATTGTTGGGCGTTGTAAGCCTAAGCGCACAATGTCCAAAAATACTTCTTGGCGCAACCAACGGAACGCTTCTGGCATATCTGCCATTGTCGCAAAACTCGCAAGTGTAACTTCCGAATTGTTGATACCACAACCAATTTGTAAAAAATCTTGCACACTTGAAAAGCCCATCCAATCTTTTACGTATTGTCCGAGCGTGATGTCAATAGGTGCTTTAATGTCCGTTCCTGTACGCATCAAATCGAGTTTGGCGCACACTTCTGGCATTTGCAAAAGCATAGCTGTACGCAACGGTTTTTCTTCGTTACTAACGGTTACTTTTTTTGCTAAAAAATCATCTTCTTTTGAAAACTCTAACAATCTCTCGCCCGATGAGTTTGTGGTGTATAAACCCTCTACAACGGATTTAATTTTATTAGCGTTCTCTTCAATATTAGTAACTACCATTTTGTTTTAGATAAATTTTATTATAAAATAGTACAAATTTTACGATGTACTTATTAACTATGATTTTTTGTGTGGTGCTTGGAAAAGAAATTGAAAATCACCATTCACAACGCTTTGTGATGATGTCGCCAAACCTACAACCCAATCGCCTGTTGCTGCTGGTGCAAAACTTGGTGCTACTTCTGTTGAAGCAAGTGTTACACTACCTGTTTGTTTGACTTCTTGACCTGCTGTAACGGCTGCTGATGCAACGCCTGTCATCAATCCAACAAATTGTGCTTGGTATGTAATTTGACCTTTACCTAAATAATTTGATGCGCCTACAATGATAATACCTAATGGCACATCTGCTGCTGTGGCAATGTCAACTGTACCGTCAACTGTACCTACTTTTAAAACTGTACCTTCTGAATACACGTTTGTATCTGCTGCTAAAGCGCAAATATTTGTATTCGCTGCATTGTGACGTGTAAACCTTTTGCGTGGCGTAAACGATAATTGCGTTTCTATGCTTGTTGTGAAATAAGCCATTTGTAAAATTTTTGTTTTAAATATTACTTACGTGCGAGGTTTTTTCCCCATTGCGTAATTGAAATCGTATTTGAATTTTTACTTTCTTGCTCTAAAAGATTTTTCTGTTCTACCGAACTGCGAAATTCAATATTTTTGCTTTTGCAATCATTACACGTTGTAGAGAAACTTTCGCGCAAGTCTGCACCAAATGTGCTTGCAAAACCGTCTAACGCTGCTACCGATGTTTCTTTGTTAAATGTTTCAATGACTGACTGTTCAATGTTGCGTTTTGCAATGCCCTGATTCTTTTTGTATGCTTCGATTACTATTTCGCGTTTTTCGTTTAAATACGTTTCGCCAATGGCTGCTGCTGCGCTCAATTTGTCAATCGCATAACGTAATGTTTCAATCGTATTTTTCTGTTCGATGTTTTCTTTTTGGAAAACTACTAACTGTGCGCTAAAATTTGAATTTTCTTTAGACATCGAAGCATCTTTTTTCTTTGCTTCCATTTCTGTTTCTTCTTTTTCTGCTTTC
>JAYVVO010000128.1:0-1996 GCA_043786955.1 Saprospiraceae bacterium | reverse complement strand
CTTTAATTCACCTAATGATGGTCCACTACAAGGTGTTCGTACAAAAATAACGTCGCCACCACGCGCTTTAATTTTATCGGTTGCTGTTTTAATGGATTCAAAAATGGTATTTAATTCTGAATCTGGCATCGGCGGACCTTGCCCTAATGCTTTACCGATAAATCCCCAAATGGCTTGCACTTGTTGCTGTTTCGTCGTATCGTTAACAAAACTATTTGCCATATACGATTGCCGCGCAAACGTACCGCGATCGAAATCGGCAGGAAAAGTGGGCATCATGAAAACGCCTTTTCTGCTCGGAATTTCTAACGCATTCAATTGCGCATTGAGCGAAAGATTGTCTTTATCGAGAAATACAAATTGCGATTCTAAAAAATTATTCACATAAAAACTCGCTTGCTCGGCAGGCGTATGTTTGTGGTAGTATTTTAAATTTTCAGTCGGCTTTTTAAAAAAGAAAGGCGAATTAGTGAAAATAATAAATTCCGTAACGTCAACAATAAGTCTTCCTTTAAAATTAACGTCGTTCGCTAAATCGTCTAAAATAGTTCGGCAAGTGCTGCCTTCAATGGCTAACTGCACAACAGAAAGTCCCGTCGTATTTTCAAACGTCGGAATGTCTAAATCGTATTTTATGCGCGAAGCACCAATAAACACGACCGATTTATCGGCACCTTGATACACTTTAGCGCGTTCATTTGCCCATAAAGCGGGCGAGTTGTCGTAATCCGTCACATAACCTTGGTGGCGTAACGTTAATTCCCACGCTGTTACTACCGTTAAAACTATAACAGCCGTTAGAATTGCCGATTGAAAAAAAGATTTTTCCATTTTTTTAAAATTTAAGATTAAAAAAATTAGATTGAAAAATTAGGTTTTTATAGGAGCGATGTATCGCGTCTATGGATCAGAATGTTTGTTTTTGGATTATGCGATACATCGCGTCTCTACGGTTTGTTACTTCGTTTGGTCAACGAGTTCCCACAATTCAGTGGTAACAATTTGGCGGAGTTCATTGCGGCGTTTTACAACTGTGTCGTAATTTTCAGCAGGATATACTTTTCGGTAGGCTTCACGATAAGTTAATTTGTCCGTCATTTGATTTATAGCGTCGTTCATGTTCGCAAATTCGTAAACGCCTAAATAGTTGGGCGCATTGACATTGGTGTTAATGGTGTTCGACCAAGCAGACCAAGCTGCCAATTTACCCGATTTTGCCACCTCTTGATTCAACGGAAGCAGTTTGGTCAGATATTTTTCGTAATCAGCGGCATTTTCTTGCGAGGTTTTTAAATTATATAACACGTAGTATTTGCTGGTTTGTGTACCATTAAAACCGACGAGATAATTGAATAATTGATTGTTCACTAATTGGCGCGTTTTCCCAGTGTTTTTAGCCATCGTTGTCTCGTCTGTTGTCATACCTTTTGTAATTGCATCCCAGTTCATGGTTGTTTCAGAAGCCTGCATTTTTTCGCCGTTTTGGTAAAAAGTGACAGTGATATAATCAAAATCGGTTTTTGTACCACTCGGAAAAACACGGCGAAACAAACGCCAATTCATTATTTGTTTAGCATCTTTTCTGCTCTGGTGAAATTTTTTCCATAATGCCTCTGTTTTCAAATAATCGGCTTCCATGCCCGGTTCTACTTTCATGTATTCTGCTACGGCAAAAAAAGTTGTGTCGGCAATGGCGGTCGCATTGGTGGTAAATTTACTACTGTTGGTGAGATACGATTCGTAGGTTGATGATTGCTGCGCGAGATCGTTTTGCGCCGAAACTTTAAGGCTTAAAATAAAAATAGAGAAAATTAATAGACCTTTCATTGTGTTTAAAATTTAAGATTGAATAAAAAATTTAAAAAAATTTGGTTTGTAGATACGTCGATTTATCGCGTTTTTGTTGTTCGGGGAATTTTAAATGTTCCCCGAACGTTTTTCGTGAGATGCGCGGATTATTTCTTCGCCGCGTCTAAAATATTTTTACCCGACGCTT
>JAYVVO010000127.1:0-5880 GCA_043786955.1 Saprospiraceae bacterium | reverse complement strand
CCCTTCGCCGAAATTCGGACTATTTCAAATTATGTCGCGCCACGCGATACTTCCACATGGCAAATGAAAGATGCCATCATTGCGCTCAATGTGTGGTTAATTGAGCAGTTCCACACTCGCGCCATCTAATGGATAATTGAGTTATGAGTGAGCCACAGTTGGTTGTTTGTATTTTTCATTTTAAACTAATAATAAGCATCTGTAGCTTTTAAATTGTCTTCCTTCTATTAAAAAAATCATTTGTATTTTATTTTTTCATAAAATTTTCCTCCATTTTTAAAACGCGGCGTAGTTTTTGAACTATAATTATTAATAATTTGATGCGTTTGTAACTGAATAGTTTAGCGTCTCAAATCGTGTTGATAGTTCAGTAAAAACGGTAGAATATAATTCCATGACAGAAACAAAAACACCACCTACCTCTGGTGAGTTTAATTTATTGGGCGATATGACAATTTTACGCGAAATTATAATGGGTCCGCAAATTGCCGCCAACAATTCGCGTTTCAACGAAATGCAAACCGATTTAGTCCAAAAAAATGAAGCGTTTGAAAAACGTATTGCTACATCCGAAAAAACTTTTGAAGCACAACTCAAGAAAATAGAAACGTACTTTCAAGAGCAATTAACACTGATGCGCGAAAGTTTTGAAAAATTGCGCTCGGAAGATCGCAAATCTTTTTCGGAAGCTGTTGTAGCTATTGGCAATTCTATTATATAAGCAGTATGAACGGTAATAATTTTAATAATAAATCGAGCGTCGTTAATGAGCATACCCAAATAAATGTGTTGCGCGATATTTTATTGAAAGACGATCGTCAATCCGCTGAAAAATTAGAAGCGATGTTGAAATCATACGCTGAAGAAATGCGTCAAATTGAAAAAAGAATTACTACACATTTGGAAGTTTTAAAAGTAAATTTTCCACAGGCACATTCGGGTGCAGTCAATAAACTTATTACTGCTAAACTGCAACATTCACAACGCGAAATTCTCGACATAATATATCCTAAGTTAGGTCTGTTAATCCAAAAATATATTGCGCATCAAATTGATTTACTCCGCGCTGAATTGAAGAAACAAATTGAAAGACTTTTTACAACAAAAGCAAAACCGCGCTGGTGGCATAAAGTATTGAGCAGCAAAACAAAAATACCAGATTTAGCCTTGAGTGATCTGCAAACTTCTGAACTAAAAGAAATTTTTATCGTTCAAAAATTATCAGGATTATTGCTGGCGCAAGCATCTCAATCCGATACGCTCAAACGCGAATTGACAGTGGCTATGCTCACGGCAGTGAAAAGTTTTATGGAAGATGCTTTTTTAAACGATACAGACGAGCTCAGACAAATTCGATACGGTTATTATAATTTGTTGTTGTTTAATTTTCCGACATACTACTACGTTTTAGCGTTTACAGGTAATTCAACGGCAACCGAAAGTCACGAATATTTTGGCAGAGCGTGTCAATTCTCTGAACACAATAGGATTATTTTTTCAGAAAATATTAACGATATCGCTCAGTTAGAACTTTCCGAAAAATTAAAACAAACTTTTTTAACGGATTCGTTGTCTCCGACTGAAGATTCTTTTTTAGTTTTAGAACCTATCAATATACAATACCACTATGATTAGCAAAAAAATTATTCTCACGGGCAGTTTCGGTGTTGGTAAAACGTCGCTGTTTAATCAGTTTATGTACAGCGAATTTTCCGATAAATACCTCACAACTATTGGTGTAAAAGTAAACAGTAAAATTGTCAACACATCAAACGGTACAATAACTTTGTATGTTTGGGATATTGCGGGTGAAATTTCACAAGATAAAATTCCGATGTCTTATTTTTTGGGCGCATGCGGAATTGTTTATGTGATGGATGTCACGAGACCGAACAATCAAGTTAATGTTTCGGCGGATATACAGTTTTTGAAACGGATTTTACCCGAATGTAAAATAACGATTATAGCGAATAAAAAAGATTTGCTGACACCTGAAGGTTTAGCAAAATTTTCAAGCGAATCTCCGATTCAATGGGATTATTTGACGAGTGCTAAAACGGGTGAAAACGTAGAAATACTTTTTACAGATTTAGCCGAATATTTTATAGAGCAAGTAGCAGCATAGTAGAGGCACTTAATTGTGCCCAAACACATAAAAACAGAACCGATTAAATTTTACTCCCCATGAACGATTTAAAGTTTCAGAAAATTGAAATTAATGAACAAGGTTGCATTTTACAAAGCAACGACAGTTTATTCAGCACTTCGCAATTCAGAAATTGTCCGTTATGCGAATGGTCGCCTTTGTTGGCGAGCATTTTTGATGAAGTTATGCAAGGTTTAAGTTTTTCGCGTACACTTGAAATACCACGCGTGGTTACACCGATTTTAAATATTGACGGTTTGTTCGATTGCACGTTCAAGCGTGTTATGTTGGAAACAGGCGCAATAATTTTAGAATGGTGCATTTATGATATTAAACCTTTGATGTATCGTCGCAACTTGATTCAGCAAAAATTTAATTCGTGGCGCATTACACAACCCGATTTCAGACAGATTAAAAAAATGCCCGCACATATTTTTGAAGTATAATTTTTAGTTGATGGTTGATAGGTGTTACTCAATAAGAACAACTCTTAATCATTAGCGGTCAACCATCAAATAAATATGGTTTCAACTTTTACGGATAATAATCAGAGAATAAATTATTTATTAGCCCAAAATTTAGAACTCGAAGGCGAAATCCAGAAACTAAATTATGAGGCTACAATTTATAAACAACGGGCGCAACAACGCGCCCGTTGTTTGCTGTGTGCTATTTTTTTTACGCCCTTAATTTTACTCTTTACCCACAATAAACAAATAGGAAAATTAGAACAAAATAATACGTCAGAAAAAACTTCCAATGAATTATCAACGCTCGTAGAAAGAATTGCAATTTTAGAAAAAACGCAAACCCACTCCGTAAAATATATCACGCAGCCTGGCGATAACTTAGCAAAAATTGGTGCGTTATTTTTTAACGATGCTAAAACGGGTTACCGCATTGGCGTTGATAATAAATTACACGTTACCGATTTGGATGTTTTGCTTTTCCCGAACGATACCCTCAATATCGTTTACCGTTAAAACTTCATTAATCAATTTTACTCAAATAGTTATTGCTCAAATTGCGCAAAACACTCAAAGCAGCGCCTGTTGCAGCCTCTCCTTTAATGTTGCGTTCGTTCATAATTTGCTCTAAGTGTGTGAGCGTTTTGTAGTAAGCTACTTTCAGCGCGTCATAACTGTGCGTGGCATTTTTTGAAGTCATTGACCACGTCTCTAATTTTTTCCAAGTTTGTGCGTGCCAATTGAGAGCGGCATCAATATCCGTTTTGGTGGGTGTAATTTCAGGTAAATTGGCGAGCGCATCAAATTTTATGGCGTCGCCTGGAGGTGTATTTGCTAACCATTGCGCTAAAACCATAAATGTAGCTGCGTCATCAAAATCGTTGCTTTCAAAACTTTTTTGAGCCACAGTGCGCGCAATAGAAAGCGTCTTATTTTTTTCAAGCGCATCTGCATAAGCTGCATCAGTCATTTTGCCATAAACACCATCGGCATCACCACTGAATGTTCCCAACTTTTTTAAAGTTTCTTGCAATTTAATAACCGATTTTCTTTTTTCTTTTACTGAAATAGTTGCATAAGATTGCGGTAACGCTGCAGCTGAGGGTGGTGTTGTAATTGCTTCAGGTTGCATTTCAGGAACTGACTTAGTAGCGATTGCGTTATTCATAACACTGTTACCGGTGTCAAAAATACTTACACTATTTATTTGCGGCAACTTAACCGATTTAATGAAAGCGTCTTTATAACCTGCTGTAAAAAGTTCGTTCAATTTTATGCGAGCATCGTTTTTGTCGGCGTAATAACCAACCATCAACCGTACTAAATTATTAGTAGGCGCGGTATAAAGTTTGCCAAATTTAGAATAAGCACTAAAAGGAACAGCCTCTCCAGCGTTTGATGTTGAAACTTGCACAACATAAACCGTTTTATCATTCGCCAAAGGGCGTTGAACAATTTGGGCATCGTCAAAACCGCGCAATTTCACTTTATCCAAAAGGATTTGAGCTTCGTCGAGTGTTTTAAATCCACCAATAAAAACGATATTATTGCGTTTATAAACATAGGCGTAAGTTCGGACAGATTCAAAATCAGATTGCGTGAGTGCTTCGTTAAAAGTTCCTAACTGCACGGAATAAAATATTTCATCTTGTGGCTTTGCAGCAGTTGATTGCGCTGTGACAGTTTGAGAAATGAAAAGTGAAAAAACAATTAATAGCGTTCCTAAAAGTTTCATGCTGTTGTATTTTTTTAAATTAGCGCGCTGATTATTCAGTGCGTTAGATGTTTAAAAGACTAAAAAAAATTAAAAATGGCACTTTAAAGTTATCGTTTCCATAAAATTAAGTTAATTAACGCAATTTTATCTTTTTACTTAACGCTTTTTTCGTAAATAACGCATCTAATGATGTAATTGGTATATTAAAGACGTGTTCTCAGAAAAATTTTTACGCTTTCAAGTACATCAACCGTAAGTCAAGCATACTATCAGAAAACGGAATAACTTTAATCTTTATACATTTATGAAACTTCAAATGCTTTCAGCGGCTGTTCACGATTTAATTGGCGACGGAAAAACTGAAAATGCTTTAGCATTATTGAAACAGGAAATCCCTTCCGTTTATCCAAAAGGAATGATTGATGTAACTATGCTCAAAAGTCGGTACAATCAGGCACATGACGATTTTGCCATTCGCGGTGTAATCTCGAATACTGATTTTGACGCGCGTGTCTCTCAAATAAATTTATCTACACTGGAGTTTTTGGAACGTATTTCCAAGCATAAAGAAACCAAAGAAGTTCCTTCTTCACCTTCTTTTGCTTCGTCAGCCGTTAACAAAGTTAAACCCGCTTTAAAAATTACTACGCCGGGCTTAGTGATTTTATTTTCAAGAAAAAGTCTCATTGGCTTGGTTTCGATTATTGTTTTAGGGGTTGGTGCGAAATACTTTTTCTTCAACTTAAAACCTAAGGTAGAAGATAAAAAAACAGTTATTGAAGTTAAAGCTGTGCCCACACCTGGTGATTCGTTTTTGTTAAAACAAAAACTAAGAGAATTTGACATCGAGGAAACGCGTGAACGTGCACGTCTGGAAAGAAAAAGGAATAATGAATTTAACAGAAAAAAAAATCAAGATCTGCGCGATAATAAAACGCAACGCGTTAAAAAACCTTCGACGTATTCAAATGAAATGGACACCATAAAACCGGTTTATGCACCAGCGCAGAAAAAAATTATTTTACCCACAAATTCAGAAATAAAAAAGAATAAGGGCGCATAGCCGTTGGTGAAAAACTATGCGCCCACATTGAGTGTCTATATTAATTTCACATTAAACCGTTTCATTAGGATAGTCATAATTCAACATCCAACAAATGCCAAATTTATCTGTCACCATTCCGAAATACGCATTCCAAAAAGTTTTTTCTAACTTCATCACAACGCGTCCGCCTTCACCCAAAGCATTATAGAGTTGCGTGGTTTCGGCTTCACTTTCGCATGAAATACTCATTTGAAAATTATTACCTACCATAACCGTTGAATGTTGCGACGGTAAACTATCGGAAGCAAAGATTGTTGATCCGTCGGTAAGCGGGTAAGCAATGTGCATGATGTACTCTTGCTCGACGGCAGAAAGTTTCTCTCCGCCTGGCATATCTTTAAACTTGTTAAAATCGCTAAATTCGCCACCAAAAATTGATTTATAAAAATTTAGTGCCGCTTCGGCTGTGCCATTAAAAAGTAAATACGGATTGACTGAAACCATG